>NZ_JBICJO010000068.1:0-44042 GCF_043103185.1 Shewanella sp. YQ_9 | reverse complement strand
GCTTATGCCCAACGTATGTTCATGAACCTATTTAATTCGTCGACGCTCTCTCTGTACGCATAGATGGGAATTTCTCCAAGCCCAATAGCTTTTGCAACAGCATAGCGATGATGCCCGCCTTGGAAAATGACTTCACTATTTTCAACAGGCTTTATGACTGGTGGCGTGATTGGTTTACCCTCAGATAAATATACAATCATTTTTGCCAACTTAGATTGACTGCCAACTTTCCAAAGTTCATCTCCATCTCTACGACTAAAATGGCACAAATATCTATCAAACTCTTTTAGAGGCATATGCCCTAAAACTAGTCCATTTGGGTAAAATTCATCAAATTCAGACTTACTTAAACCGTCAAAGCAATATCGCTGAGATTCAGGGCGATAATCCCAATTAATTGTTATTGTTGGCCATTCGTTCGGTTGTTTGCCGTAGAGCTTTTCCGATTTGGTATGCAATTCTTCACGTTCCGCCATCGAGCGCTTGTAATCTTCTGCACTCTCATACCCGAAGACTTGAGCTAATTCATCGTTCATTATTGAGACATTTCCTCTGATAAGCCTAACGCTAAATTAAGGTGTGAAGCACGCAACCACAACACTCAAATTGAACACCTTAATCACTAAATTTGACCCAAACCCAAATTGCCAAGCGTGCTGAATCACTCTTAAATGTTTGTTATGCGATGCCTCGAACCTTAAAATTTGAACGATAATAATCTGCGTCGATATGTAGTTTACTGTCAGGCAAAACCACCTTTAACTGCCCACATGTCCACGTTACTTTTCGTTTGTCACTATCAACTAAAGAGCTAATCAATGACATACCATTTGACTTACACTTATTACCGTTACCATCATAAAGACTACCGTTTCTAACATAGGCAAACCTCATGCTATCATCAGATCTAACTGCATAGAATATTGTGCCATGTGGAAAACGGATGTCCTCATTATATGACGCTCCGTAAGTGGTAGTAACCCAATCTGAGTCTAACTTCGGGTATGAGATATCCATAGTTCCTCCTTGTCGCATAACAGCTATATAGCACGCATGCGCGTTTTAGTCCTCGGAGTAGTATAAACGCGCACCGCTATCTGTTTGAATTAGCTGGATATAAAATAGTTTAGTCTTAATATTCCTTGCAGCTAAACGCGCATGCGCGGTTTCCAAACCTACTATCTACCCGCTGCATTTTTTAACTTTATGAAGTTGATGCTATTTTCTAAAATGTTACAGAAATAACGCGCAAACTTAGCTACAAATTCCCAGCATTTTTCCTGGAACGGCAATAATACTGTATAGAAAATCAGTTCTGAGGCGCTTACCATGAGCGCTTCAAGCCCTGCAACCAAGCGCCTTAAAACTAAGTGCCTTAAAACCAAGGACCCTAAAACCCAAGCTCTACAAAAAGCGTTAAGTAAAGCCATAGCTACCGCACGGGCGCGACATCATGCTGTTCGTCCCTGAATACCGTTACAAACGGAAAAGTATCGTTGTCGCAGAGCTTTCGCTTAAGAAAAAGCTAAAGCTAAGCATTTGAATTGGTTATACAATACCCAGCACTTAATTTGAAAACAATTAGCCAAAGGTCAAGTTTTTAGCAAAGGTTATAAAACCCTGATTTTGTGGGGGTTGACAACATAATTCGCCATGAAAACAACTGTGCCCGGCAAATCATATGAGCAATATTCCAATTGATTGCCTCGCTTAAATTGCCGGTTTCAGTGCTTGATGGCCGGGGGAACTATTTAGGAGCCTTGGTGTGGCCGGGGGACTTGCTTAATGGCGGGGGGCAGTTGTTATCGCCGGTCAATATGGCGAAATCCGCTTGGGTTTGTGTGCTCGTTGAAAACGGCTACCGGGATAGGCATGAACGGGAACTGGCATGGGGAGGGCGATTAAAGCTGCTGCCAGAGCAGCTTTTCTATGTTAACCTTGCGTTGTTTAAGGAGTTTATTGTCGTTTTGCCTCTGGCAAATAGTAAAATTTCAACTTGTATTCAGGGATGAAAAATGCAAATACGTTTGGCTACTGAAATGGATTTGGAACAGCTGGTCCTGCTGTTTGACGAGTATCGGCAGGAACTGGGGCAGGGCTCGGATCTGAGTCGTTGCCGTGAATTTTTACGGGCCCGCTTACTGGAAAACGATTCGATGATCTTCATCGCCACCGAGGGTGATTATCCGGTGGCCTTCACTCAGGTCTTTCCTTCATTCTCCTCCTTGTTGCTAAAGCCTTTATGGTATCTGGATGATCTTTTCGTATTGCCCGATTACCGTGGTCAGGGCATTGCCAAAGAGCTGACTTGCCGAGCCCGAACTTTGGCGCAGGATGCCAAGGTGCTGGCGGTCAAGCGTGAATTTGGCGAGCTGTCTCAACAAGTCGAGACAGATGGCACAGAGCAAGGTCTGTATCACGCACTACTTTAATCTGCTGCCCCCTGTTTGCTACCATTAGCGGGTTTTAATTTCAGGGGATTTCAGATTGAAAACAGCAGTACAACAGACACCTGTGCTCGACAAGAGCGCCGTTACCAACCTCTTGGCGCTGGCTATTATGCTTACCGGCTATGGCATGCACTCTGATGTGTTATTCAACATCGGCCTGTTTGCCGTATCCGGCGCCATTACCAACTGGCTGGCGGTGCATATGTTGTTTGAAAAAGTACCGGGTCTCTATGGTTCAGGGGTGATCCCGGCTCGTTTCGAACAGTTCAAGCAAGCTATCAGCGAGTTGATGATGGAGCAGTTCTTCTCTGAGGCCAACATAGACCGTTTCCTGTCGACCCGCTCCGACAAACAGAGCCTGGATCTGTCCGGCGTTATCGGCAAGGTGGACTTGGCTCCAGCCTTCGATGCCTTGGTGGCCACGGTTGCCCAATCTTCATTGGGTGGTATGTTATCCATGTTTGGCGGTGAAGAAGCGCTCACCCCACTCAAGCAACCCTTTATCGAAAAGATGCAGCAATCTCTGGCAGATATTGCCAAGAGCGATGATTTTTACGAGCTGCTCAAGGGCGAACTGGAACAGCCCGGGGTGATGGCAGATATGCGTAGCCAAATTCAGGATATTGTCGAGCAGCGGCTGGCCGAGTTAACGCCGCAGTTGGTCAAGGAGATGGTGCAGCAGATGATCAAGACCCACCTTGGCTGGTTGGTTGTCTGGGGCGGTGTCTTTGGCGGTCTGATAGGGCTGGCCAGTGTAACGCTGCAGCGCTTGCTATAACTATGACAAGCCTGCTTGAGCGATAGCCCCGGTCCAAGTTTCAGCCGCCCAAAGTATTAAGTACTTAAGTATCACAGCAATCAAGTCGCCCAAGCGGCGGGAGGAAAGCCATGGCGTTACATCATAGGATTAATTATCTTGAACTTCCCGCCCGGGAGCTGGAAGCCACCAAGGCGTTTTTTCAGGCGGTGTTTGGTTGGGGCTTTGTTGACTATGGCCCGGACTACAGCTGCTTTACCCAGGCCGGGATCGATGGCGGTTTTTTTCGCTCATCACTGAGCTTTGATACCCTCAACGGCAGCCCCTTGTTGGTGATTTACTCAAATGATCTGAACGCCAGCCTGGAGGCCGTCAAGACTCATGGCGGTGAGATCTGCAAAGATATTTTCAGTTTTCCCGGTGGCCGGCGCTTTCATTTTCGTTGCCCGAGCCAAAATGAGTATGCCGTCTGGTCTGAATAAACCCAGATGCTTCTGCCTTTAACAAGGAAGGATTATGCCTCACTGTATTATTGAGTATTCGGCGCCCCTGGCGCAGCAGTTGTCGATTGCCAAGCTGGTTCAGGCGGTGCACCAAGGTGCCATCGACTCAGGCTTGTTCACACCATCTGCCATCAAGAGTAGGGCGCATGCCTGTGAACATTTCTTGGTTGGGGAGGACAGCGCTCAAAGCTTTATCCATGTTCGTTTGGCCATTATGCCGGGACGCACCGATGAGCAAAAGCAAGCCCTGACCCAAAGCGTATTTGCCGCACTGGAGCCAATAGCGGCCAAAGTTGACAGTGTATCGCTTGAGGTTACTGAGCTGCATCAGCCAAGCTACCTTAAACGCGGCAGCTAGGAAGCCAATATGTCCGGGCAACCAAAGCGCAGTAACAGGGTGGACTCTCCCTGTATTCGTCACTGCTGCCTGGACCTGCAGGATGTTTGCCTGGGATGTTTCAGGACGCTGGAAGAAATTCTTGCCTGGCATCAGGCAACTGACAGCGAGCGGCAGGCTATTCTCGAGCGCTGCCGGCAACGGCAAGTTGAGCGTGACCAAGCAACGGCCGGGCTTAGAGTGATGAGAACAAGGCGCAAGTGAACAAGCTCAAAGCAAATAAAGCGGCTCAGAAGCGAATTTAAGTTTTGATGCCCGCTAATGAATAAAGGCGCCATTCGGCGCCTTTGTTGTTTTTACTTAATCTCAATAAGATGCGGTGTGCACAGAGCGCACCGCTCGGCCGGAAGGATCTATGATGCCTGACAGGCTCTCATCCCAGGCCAACGCTTCCGGGGTAGAGCAGGCAACCGATTTACCACCCGGTACAGTCAGTGCTGCCGACTCCAGCGGGAAGTGCTCTTCAAAGAAACAGCGATAGAAGTAGGCCTCCTTGGTTTCCGGCGTGTTGTGCGGGAAGCGGAAACGGGCGTTGGCCAGCTCTTTATCCTCCACCTGGGCGGCGGCATGTTCTTTCAGGCCGTCAATCCAGGAGTAACCCACACCGTCACTGAACTGCTCTTTCTGGCGCCAGGCGACTTCGGCCGGGAGCTTATGCTCGAAGGCTTCACGCAGGATATGCTTTTCAATCCGGCCATCTCGCGACATCTTGGCTTCCGGGTTCAGGCGCATGGCCACGTCCATAAACTCCTTGTCGAGGAAAGGTACCCGGGCTTCCAGGCCCCAGGCTGCCATGGCCTTGTTGGCCCGCAGGCAGTCGTACAGGTGCAGCTTGTCGAGTTTACGCACCAGTTCCTCATGGAAGGCGCGGGCGTTTGGTGCCTTGTGGAAATAGAGGTAACCGCCGAACAGTTCATCGGCTCCTTCGCCCGAGAGCACCATCTTGATCCCCATAGCCTTGATCTTGCGCGCCATCAAATACATGGGGGTTGCAGCGCGTATGGTGGTGACATCATAGGTTTCCAGGTGATAAATCACCTCCTTGATGGCATCCAGGCCTTCTTGGAAGGTGAAGTGCAGCTCATGGTGTATGGTGCCTATGGCATCGGCGACCTTTTGTGCCGCCGCCAGATCCGGCGCCCCTTTCAGGCCCACGGCAAAGGAGTGCAGCTGTGGCCACCAGGCATCGGAGGCATCGTTGTCTTCAATACGGCGTTTGGCAAAAGTTTGGGTTATGGCGGAAATCACCGAGGAGTCCAGCCCGCCAGATAGCAAAACGCCATAGGGCACATCTGACATCAACTGGCGCTTTACCGCGGCTTCCAACGCTTCGCGCAGCTCTTCGCTAGAGGCGCTGTTTTGGGCTACCGCTTCATAGTCGCGCCAGTCACGCTGATAGTATTGCACCGGCGCGTCATCTTCACTGAAGAGGTAATGCCCGGGGCTGAATACTTCCACAGTTTTACATACGGGAACCAGTGCCTTCATCTCAGAGGCGACATAGAAGTTGCCACTGGTATCGCGGCCGGTGTAAAGCGGGATGATCCCCATGTGATCCCGGCCTACGAGGTAGCAGTCCTTGGCCTTGTCGTAGAGGACGAAGGCAAAAATACCGTTGAGCTTATCGAGAAAGTCGCAGCCATATTCCTGATACAACGCCAGGATCACTTCGCAATCCGAGTTGGTCTGGTAGCTGTACTTGTCGCCGAGCTCGGCCTTGAGTTCTTTGTGGTTGTAGATTTCACCGTTGACTGCCAATACCAACTGGCCATCTTCAGATAACAGCGGCTGGGCGCCGTGTTCGATATCGACAATGGCCAGCCGCTCATGGGCGAGAATCGCTCTTGGAGTGGTATGAATACCCGACCAGTCCGGTCCGCGGTGGCGCATCAGTTTGGACATCTCCAGCGCAGTGCTTCTCAGAGCGGCGGCGTCAGACTGGATATCGAGAATGGCAAAAATTGAACACATGGTAAGACTCCAAACTTGGTGTTTCTTCAGCAATGGCTTCACTTTGCCTGTAGAATTCTCAAAAGCCAAGCGTTATTTTTGAATATAAATCATAAAAATGGCTGAATTTGCAAATTATGATGCGCTTTGTGACCTGTTTTTTTGAGGGTTAAACAATTTAATCGCCTAATTGGTGAAAGATCTGCATTTTAGCTCGCTGTAACAGCGTGCAAATTGGCACTTTCCCAAAGCCGCTGCTTTTATCGGCGATTGATTTATCTGCCCGGAAAACAACGCAAAAAGGCGCCGGAGGCGCCTTTGGGGATGGGGAAATGTGTCTGGTTAAATCGCCGGAGCAACGCCGGTTTCCGGCCGCAGGCTATAAAACTCTGTGCCCTTGAAATAACCCGGGCGGTCGGCAGAATCCGCCAAGCCTTTAGCGGCCTTGTAGTACACGGCGAGATCTTCCAGCGCACCGGAGAGATCCCAGTTGGCATGATACTCATCACAGAGGTTGTGATAGCAGCCTTTCATCTGCTGCTTCATTGCTGCTTTGTAGTCAGCGGTGGCCTGATCCACAGGTTCGCTGCCGCCACCGGCAAATACCGCAGGTACGCCATACTGGGCAAAACTGAAGTGATCCGAGCGGAAGAAACCGCCGGACTCGGGGTGTTTCTCTGCTGTGGCATAGCGGCCCTGAGTCTTGAGCGCGGCTTCCAGATAACGCTCCAGCTCAGACTTGCCTTTGCCCACTATGGTGAAGTCTTTAGTGCGGCCATAGATATTGGTGCTGTCGAGATTAATCACCCCTATGGTGTTTTCCAAAGGGTACGCCGGTTGGGCGGCATAGAAACGTGATCCCAGCAGACCTTGCTCTTCGCCTGTGGTGGCGATAAAAGTCAGCGAACGCTTGAGGCGCTTGCCAGCCTTGGCGTCGGCGGCAAACTCACGGGCGATGGCCAGCATGCCGGCGATGCCGGAGGCGTTGTCCATGGCGCCATTGAATACCCTGTCGCCTTCGGCCGAACTGCTCATGCCCAAATGATCCCAGTGGCCGGTAAACAGAATATGCTCATTGGCGCGGCTGCTGCCCGGCAGAGTGGCAACCACATTGTAGCTGTCGCCATACTCGGCCTTGTTATCGAAACCTATGCTGGCGGTTTGCCCCAGCGTCAGTTGCAGTGGACCGTGGGCTGCGCGGCTGATGGCGCTGTCCAGTTCAAGCCCGGCCTTGGCAAACACTTTTTTGGCGGCATCCAGGGTTATCCAGCCTTCTACTGCCACTCGCTCGTTGCCGGAATCCGAGGCCAGATCCTGTTGTGGGCCGGTCCAGCTGTTTTCCACCACAGACCAGGGATAAGCGGCAGGAGCCGTGTCGTGAATGATAATGGCGCCCAATGCGCCCTGACGGCTGGCTTCTTCATACTTGTAGGTCCAGCGGCCGTAATAGGTCATTGCCTTACCGTTGAATTTACCGAGATCCGGGCGGGCAAAGCCCGGGTCATTCACCAGAATAAGGGCGATTTTGCCCTTCATGTCCAGGCCCTGGTAGTCGTTCCAGTCGTACTCGGGGGCGTTGATACCGTAACCGACAAACACCAGCGGCGCGTTGGTGATATCGACGCGTTTAACATCATGGCGACTGCCGAGCACCAGATCTTGGGGATATTGAAAATCGATACCGGCCAGCTGTATTGCCTGGGTTTCACTGGCGGTATAGCTCACCATGGGCACTTTTTGCAAAAAGCTGCCGTTGGAACCGGGCTCAAGCCCCATATCGGCAAAGGCCTGGCTGAGATAGTCCAGAGTCAGCTGCTCGCCGCGGGTTGTCGGCGCCCGGCCTTCAAATTCATCCGAGGCCAGGGTTTGGATGTCCTGGCGAAACTCTTGTTCATTGAAGCTGACAACGCGGATGGGGTCGTCGGCAGTATTGTTTTGGCTGCAGGCACTCAAGAGTGCCAGGGTACACAGGGGGATCATCAAGCGCATAACGGATCCTGTTGTTGCTTTTATTGTCAGGTATGGAGTGGCAAAGGCTTTGCCCTTGCCCGTGCGCTATCATGGACGAAAAAACGCCCCCGATACAAGCGGAGGCGGTAAAAGGAATGTTACCAATGGTTTCAGATCACATCTATGTCGGCGGCGCAGGCAAAGACATGGTTGGGTCGGAAGGGCTCTTTCTCTATGTCTTCCAGCTTGCTGACCCCACTGGTGACCAGTATGGTTTCCAGTCCGGCCTGAAAACCGGCCAGAATATCGGTACGCATGTTATCGCCGATAATCACGGTATTTTCTGAATGACCATCTATATGGTTCAGGGCCGAGCGGATGATCCAACTGCTGGGTTTACCCACGTAGAAGGGCTTGCGACCGCTTATTCTCTCAATAGGCGCACAGAGAGCGCCACAGGCGGGACTATAAGCCGGGCCATGGGTATCCGGGTTGGTGGCAATAAAACGGGCGCCGGCGGCAACAAAGCGGGCGGCCTTGTGGATCATGTCCCAATTGTAGGAGCGGGTTTCGCCGACGATAACAAAGTCGGGGTTGATATCGGTAATGGTAAAGCCGGCCTTGTAAAGCTCGTGGGTGAGGGCACCTTCACCTATGACAAACGCCTTGCTGCCTTCCTGGTGCTTGAGAAAGTCGGCGGTCGCCATGGCCGAGGTATAGAAGCACTCTTCGGGAATATGCAGCCCGGCGGCGCCGAGGCGGTTTTGCAGATCTTTGCCCGTTTGTACCGGATAGTTGGTCAAGATAACCAAGGGGTTTCCCTGTTCCAGTACCCGGGCGATAAACTTGTCACTGCCGGGGATTAACTTGTTGTCGTGCATCAGCACGCCGTCTATATCGCAGATAATATTCTTCATGCGCGTCTCGTTCTGTCCTGATAACTGCCCCTATCTAACGCCATTGGTCATAAAATTACAATTGGCCGCTGTAAAAAGCCGGTAACGGAGCGTCATATCCGGGTAAATTAAGGGAAGAAGCAAGCTTGCGCCACAGCCGTAATAGCCATTGTTGTAATGAAAAAAGGAGCCGTATGGCTCCTTTTTGCTGAATTAATCAATCTAAGTTTACTCAGAGATCAGTCCGGGGCGTAGCCGTTGGGGCCAATGGCTTCATCGTCGAGCCAGGCCTTACCGTCAACCATCTTCAGCCGACCCTGGCAGAACCAGCGCACCACTATCGGGTAGATGGCGTGTTCCTGCTCGTGCACCCTGGCCGCCAGAGTTTCCACTGTGTCATCGGCAAACACAGGTACCTTGGCCTGCAAAATCACCGGGCCACTGTCCAGTGCCGGGATAACGAAATGAACACTGGCGCCATGTTCGCTGTCACCGGCTTCGATGGCGCGCTTGTGGGTATCCAATCCAGGATACTTGGGCAGCAGTGACGGGTGGATATTGAGCATCTTGCCCTGGTAACGGCTGACCAGCTCATCACTGAGAATACGCATAAAGCCGGCCAATACGATGAGGTCGGGCTGATATCTGTCGATAGCCGCCTGCAGTCTGGCATCGTATTGGGCGCGGGACTCTTCTTTGCGGGCGATGACGCAACTGGTGTCTATTTCGGCATGATGGGCCCGGATCAGACCATAGGCATCGGCCTTGTTGCTGATCACCCCGACCACGCGCCCTGGCATCTTGCTATCACAGCTGTCGATAACAGCCTGCAAATTACTGCCATTGCCCGAAATCATTACCAATATGCGACAACTCTCCTGCATTAAAGGATCTCCACTTGCTCTTCTTGTTGATTACGATTGGCGATAGTGCCTATCTGCCAGGCGTTTTCACCTTTGGCCTTGAGTAGCTCAATGGCGGCGGCGGCTTCGGCCTGAGGCAGGGCAACTATCATACCGACACCACAGTTAAAGGTGCGGTACATTTCATGTTCTGTGATATTACCGGCTTGCTTGAGCCAGTTGAATACGCTGGGCCACTGCCAGGACTCGCCCTGGATAACGGCCTTGGCGCCTTCTGGCAGTACCCTTGGAATGTTTTCCCAGAAACCGCCGCCTGTGATGTGTACCATGGCGTGAACCGGGTGTTTTTCCAGCAGTTCCAGCAAAGGTTTGACATAGATGCGGGTCGGTTCCAGCAGGTGATCGATAAGCGGCTTGCCGTCCAGATCTTGCTGTGGGTCGGCCTGGCTGACTTCCAGGACTTTACGGATCAGTGAGTAACCGTTGGAATGAGGACCACTGGAGCCCAGGGCTATCAGTGCATCACCGGCCTGTACCTTGCTGCCGTCGATGATGGCTTCTTTCTCCACCACACCGACACAAAAACCGGCCAGATCATAGTCAGCGCCTTCGTACATGCCGGGCATTTCGGCAGTTTCACCACCGATCAGGGCACAACCGGATTGGAAGCAGCCTTCGCCGATACCTGTGACCACATCGGTCGCCACATTGACGTCCAGCTTGCCGGTAGCATAGTAGTCGAGGAAAAACAGCGGCTCGGCGCCTTGTACCAGCAGGTCGTTGACACACATGGCCACCAGGTCGATACCGACAGTGTCATGCTTTTTGAAGTCAATGGCCAGGCGCAGCTTGGTGCCCACGCCATCGGTACCGGAAACCAGCACAGGGTGCTTGTATTTGGTTGGCAGTTCACACAGGGCGCCAAAACCACCCAGGTTGCCCATGACTTCAGGACGGTGAGTGCGTTTGACTACGGACTTGATGTTATTGACGAGTGCGTTGCCTGCATCGATATCGACACCGGCGTCTTTATAGCTCAGTGGGGTAGGGGTACTCACTTGATCCTCTCGGGTACATCGTTATGGATTTTATGCGGCGCTATTCTAGCAGTTTGCCGGGGGGGTCGAAAGCCAAGATTGCACTTTATTCATAGGGATATAAGTCACGATTTACCAGATTTATAAAACTTTCTGTTTTACCGCCGGAACAAATCAACTAAAATCTCAGAAATTTGCCCAAATCCGGCTGGTTTGTGCTCTGCACGCCGGGAGCCGCCAGTCTGATTGCTCGTCCCGCCCGCAAGATCAGGAGAAAAAGAATGAAAGTTGTCGAGGTTAAACACCCGCTGGTACGCCACAAAATCGGTTTGATGCGCGAAGCTGAGATCAGCACCAAGCGTTTTCGTGAGCTCGCCGCCGAGGTTGGCAGCCTGTTAACCTACGAGGCAACCGCAGGTTTGGAAACCGAAACTGTGACCATTGAGGGCTGGAACGGTCCCGTTGAAGTGGAGCAGATTAAAGGCAAGAAGGTGACTGTAGTGCCTATTCTGCGTGCCGGTCTTGGCATGATGGACGGCGTGCTGGAGAACATTCCCAGTGCCCGCATTTCTGTCGTCGGTGTTTACCGTGATGAAGAAACCCTGGAGCCTGTGCCTTATTTCGAGAAGCTCGCCAGTGATATGGAAGAGCGCTTGGCACTGGTAGTTGACCCTATGCTGGCGACCGGCGGCTCCATGATTTGCACCATAGACTTGCTGAAAAAGCGTGGTTGTAAGCATATCAAGGCGCTGGTGTTGGTTGCGGCTCCTGAAGGCGTCAAGGCACTGGAAGAGGCGCATCCTGATATCGAACTCTACACGGCGTCTGTCGATAAGTGCCTGAACGATAAGGGCTATATCCTGCCTGGTCTGGGTGATGCCGGTGACAAGATCTTCGGTACCAAATAAGTCCCTTTAGTGAGCACAACTCTTTATTGTTTTTAATAAAAGAGTGAGCATAAGAAAGGCGCCCTCGGGCGCCTTTTTGCTTATTTCGACCTTACTTATTCCTTCTGCTCTTAGGCGGTTTTCATGGTGATAACCGCGGCGATAACCACGGCTATGCCGACCCAGCCTATGGGCTTGAGTCTTTGTTTGAACAGCAAGGCGCCGCCGATAGCCGTTCCCAAAATGCCTATGGCGCCCCAGGAGGCGTAGGCGATCGCCAAGTCTATCTCTTTCACTGCCTGTGCCAGCAGAGTAAAAGCGCTCAGCACCAGCAGGATTGCCAGTGCGCCCCATAATTTACGCTTGAACCCATTGGAGCGGGTGAGCGCCATATTGGCGGCAATATCAATCAAGGCGGCCAGCACCACATAGCCAAAGGAGAGCGTCAGAAACTGGTTCATGTTCGCCTCCGTTACAGGTTACCGGCGGTGCTGTTTGCTCCCAAGCCGGTATCCTGAACTTTGGTTTTATCACCTTCATGGCTCTCCCCCAGAGTCACCAACACTATACCCAGGATGGCCAAGGCCAGTCCGGCAAGCTCCTGCGGGTTGAGCCTGGAGTCAAACAGCAGCATGGATACCAGGGTGATCAGGGCTATGCCCAAACCTTCCCAAACCGCATAAGCCACGCCTATGGCAATCTTCTTCGCCGCCAGTGATAAAAAGAAGTAGGACACACCAATCAAGAGGTACATCAACAGGTAGCCCCAGATTGAGCCTTCGGGTCCCAGCAGGTTCATGGTACTGGTACCCGCCACTTCGGCGGAAATCGCAAACAATAGAAATACGCGTGCAAGGATCATAATTCACCTTCTACATGAAATTAAAAATATGCATAACGGAGAATTGCGCATTACACCCGGAACTATCTGGCCAGATAAGTGATGAAAAACGGAGTAACAACAAAATTAAGTAGCAATTCCAAACTTACGCCACTAGGTTAACCGGTCAATTTTTGGGTTGGTAGGTAATTGAGATATTCAATTTTGAATATCTGTTTCAGTCTGGACAGACGCTTGCGATGGCCGAAAGGTGTCTTGCATTACCTTGTGAAGATGCCGGTGCAGCGGGTGATTACGGTAGGTCTGCAAAAAGCCGCCGGACACCACGAAGTGGCTGAACTCCCGATTGACCTGGGGCATGGGGAAGGAGGCCAGCTCCGGCATCAACCTGGCAGTGCCTTGACTGGCGTACATGATGGCGTCGGTTTCCAGCAACATCTGGCAGGCGACCCTAAGATTGTAGGACTTGAGCAGCACATGGGGCTGATAACCCATACGCTGATACTCTGACTCCACAGTGCATTGCGGATTGTAGGAGGCCGGTGCAGGCAGGGAGACTATCGGCAGCGTGGACACTGTCTGCCAATCATTTTCATCGCCGAGCAGCGGATGATTTTTGCGTGCCAGGATCACCCGTTTCTCGGTGAACAGCGGCCGCATATAGATATCCTTGGACAGCTCGGTTTCCTGATCCAAAATACAATAGTCATGTATGCCTTCGAGCATCTCATCATGGCTGTAACCGTTCCAGCTGGAAAAGGTGAAGCTGGCTTTGGGAAAGGCCCGGTGACAGCTTTGCAGCAATCTTTGTCCCTGTTCATCCATCAGGTAAGGATCTGTCACTATGGCTATTTGCCCTGTATAGGTGTCGGCGCTGAAGTCTTCGAACTCCAGCAGGACTTTCTCGATAGGGGCCAGAATATTGTCAAACTCTTCTGCCAGGCGCAGCGCCATGGGAGAGGGCTCTACACCATGGGGTTTACGGACAAACAGGGGATCCTGGAAGGTTTGCTTCAGGCGCATTACACCCCGGCTGGCGCTGGGCTGAGAGATCCCAAGTTGCATGGCGGCCAACTTGATACTGCGATTGTCGACAACCGCCTTAAGTAGGCGCATCAGATTGAGATCCAGAGTATCCAGTTCATGAGCCATTTATCTATCACCCCTGTTTGCGGCTGGCGCCACTGTATAAGAGCGCGCGGCACAAGATAAAACATCAAAGTTTGCCATGGCTTCTGTGTTGCTCACGGCAATGATTGCAGGTGACTCGAGAGTAACACAGCTTAACGCTCTAAGCCCCTGTGGGGTTACATCGGCTGACTTTGGCGCTTGGCTAATGTCCCGCTCAGAGCAACGCCTTGATTACTCAGTCTCTTTACTGAGTTCTTCTACTGGCTTTCGGGCCTGCTTGAGACCTTGCCACAGCAGCAAGCCGCCGAGTATCAGCACCAAAATAACCACGGGCCCACCGACCGTATAATCGTTTAAGGCGATCATCGGCGGCAACTGGGCCGTGTCTCTGTATGATGCATCGGACACTATGATCAGAAGCGCTAAACCTGCTGCCGCCAACAAGGCGATACCGCTGGAGCGGCACCAGTTACGGCGGCGGTTGAGAAAACCGGCGAGGGTGAGGCTGACAGCCGCCAGCAAGGCACCGAAGATAACCATAAAGTATTTTGCCGGTTGTTGCTCCGGCAGGCTCTGGAAGGCACCAAAAATACAGACATAAGTTGAAAAAGCGCCGACCAGCAGTAACAGGTAAGCAAGCAATATACGCAGCAGTGACATACGGGTCCTTGTTGTCTTTGGGAAAGGTGGCGATTAAAACATAAAAAAAAGCCCACTTGAAACAAGCGGGCCGCAAAAATTAAATCATTGCAATCAACAAATTGAAGGAAGGAAGTCAAGCATAAGAACCAGGGAAAACTGCCATGAAAACTACACAACAGTTTTGAAGTTCTTGGTTTTCATATTTACCGGGGTAAATACTTCCTGAAAACGAGGCACATTTTAGTGACAGAATGTGTCAGCAACAAGCGAGAAAAACTACGTCATGAGATAAGTAAAACTAATGTCACAAAGGTGATGCAGGTCACGTAAATGCACTTGTAGCCCGTGTTTCGCTTCTTTACTCAATGTGGATGCATAAATCTGCAATTTATATAATTAATCCTTGTTGCCGTTTTATTAACATTTGTCATTGTTCAATCCTTGCACAGATTGTCATTTGACGATTGTGTCGGTTTTTTTTGCTTGTATAGTACTTTGCAAGTCGCTGCGTTTGCATTTTTTGCTAAAACGCCGCTGTACGCCTCTTTATTTAGTCGGACAGGAAGTTTCCATGACAATAACTACAAAATTGGCTCGCCCTATGCTGTTGGCTGTAGGCTTGAGCCTGGCGCTCGGCGCCTGCCAGAGCACAGATACCCCAAATGGCCAGAGCTCGCTGGCTGCCGTTAAGTCCCAGTATCCGGCGACCCGCGCCGAAGTGCTGGTTGAAAACATTCACGGTGTTCAGGTTGCCGATCCTTATCGCCACCTGGAAGAAAGCACTCCGGAAACCGAAGCCTGGGTCAAGGCTCAGCAAGCTTTTGGACAGGAATATCTGTCGGCTATCCCCAACAAGCAGGCGGTAGTCGACAGGATCACCACCCTGTGGAACTACGAAAAAATCTCCGCCCCCTTTGAAAAGGGTGACAATACCTTCTATTACCGCAACGACGGCCTGCAGGCCCAGTCAGTGCTTTATGTCAAAGACAAGCAGGGGAATGAGAAGGTGTTGCTGGATCCCAACGCTTTCTCTGACAAGGGCACAGTTGCCCTGTCCGGCGTGTCAGTGAGTGACGATGGCAAGGTGCTGGCCTATGGTGTCTCCGAGTCCGGCTCCGACTGGCAACAGTGGCAGTTTATGGATATTGCCAGCGGCAAGCTGCTCAGCGACAAACTGGAGTGGATCAAATTCTCCTCTGCCGTGTGGGATCATGCCAACGAAGGCGTATTCTATGCCCGCTATGATGCCCCGGCCGGCGGAGACAAGATGGCCGATGTCAACTTCAACCAAAAGGTTTACTACCATAAGCTGGGCACAGATCAGAGCCAGGACAAGCTGGTTTATGAAAGGCCACAAAACAAGGACTGGGGCTTTGGAATCGGTGTCTCTGAAGACGGCGACTATCTGCTGCTGTCTATCTCCCAGGGAACCGACAGCCGCAACCGCTTCTTCTATAAGTCACTCAAAGATCCCAAAGCGGAAGTGGTCGAGCTGATTTCCGACTTGGAAGCCGAGTACAGCTTTATCGGCAACGACAAGTCAGTGTTCTATTTCAAGACAGATCTCGATGCCCCCAACGGCAAAGTGATTGCCATAGATTTGCGCCGTCCGGCCAAAAAAGACTGGAAGACAGTGATCCCTGAGACAAAGGATCCTATCGCCAGTGTTGGTATCATCAATGATCATCTGGTGGTGAGCTCACTGCATGATGTGCTGGGACAGCTGTCCATCTACTCCATGGGTGGCGTCAAGCGCCAGGACGTGACTTTGCCGGGCAAAGGCAAGATTGCCGGCCCATACGGCAAGCGCAGCAAAGACTACTTCTATTACACCTTCAACAGCTATGTGCAGCCGCAGACCACCTATAAGTTTGACTTCAAGACAGGTGAGTCCGAGCTGTACCAGAGCCCTAAAATCGCCTTCAATCCGGATGATTATGTATCCGAGCAGGTGTTCTACACCAGCAAGGACGGTACCAAGGTGCCCATGATGCTGTCATACAAGAAAGGGCTGAAGAAAGACGGCACCAACCCGACACTCCTGTATGCCTATGGTGGTTTTGCCATCTCCATGACCCCAAGATTCAGCCCGGCCAATATCGCCTGGCTGGATATGGGCGGCATCTATGCTGTGCCCAGCCTGCGTGGCGGCGCCGAATATGGTGAGAGCTGGCACCAGGCCGGTATGTTCGACAAGAAGCAAAATGTGTTTGACGACTATTTTGCCGCTGCCGAATACCTGCTGGACCAGGGCTATACCAACAAGAGCAAGCTTGGCGCCTATGGCCGCAGTAACGGTGGTTTGTTGATGGGCGCCGCCGTGACCCAAAGACCGGATCTGTTTGCCGCCGTGCTGCCCGCCGTTGGGGTACTGGATATGCTCAGATTCCACAAGTTCACCATAGGCTGGGCCTGGACCAGTGAATACGGCAGTGCCGACAATGCCGAGCAGTTCCCGGCGTTGCTGGCTTACTCTCCATATCACAACGTCAAGTCTCAGGCTTATCCTGCGACCATGGTGATGACAGCCGATCATGACGACAGGGTGGTGCCGCTGCACAGCTTCAAGTTTGCCGCCATGATGCAGGCCAAGCAGCAGGGGGATCAGCCGGTTATCATGCGTATCGAGTCCAATGCCGGTCACGGCGCCGGTAAACCCACAGCGATGAAGATAGATGAAGCGGCGGATATCTTCACCTTCCTGTGGCACAACTTTGGCTTGACCCTGCCGAGCAAAATCGACGGTTAAGCTTAAGTTAAGCCTTGAAAAAATAAACTGGGGCCTGCGGGCCCCTTTGCTTTTTCCGCCATTCACAAGCGGATTGTGGATAAGGTATAGTAGGCCTCACTTTTGGCGCATTAAAAGCAAGTGGAAGCATGTTTCGTTGGCCTATCACTGTCTATTATGAAGACACAGACGCGGGTGGGGTGGTTTACCATTCCAACTATTTGAAATTTTTTGAAAGAGCCCGAAGTGAGTGGCTCAGGTCTATGTCGGTGAGCCAAACCGCCCTGTTGCAGCAGGATATCGCCTTTGTGGTACGCCACGCCGAGCTGGATTTCTGCAAGGCGGCACGATTTGAGCAGAACCTTTGGGTGGAAACCCGTGTCTCAGAAGTGAAGCGGGCATCTTTGGTGTTTGAACAGCGCCTGGTAGATGCCGAGGGTGAGTGTTATTGCGCAGCCAGTATTCTGGTTGCCTGTATTTCGCTCGAGCGCATGCGGCCATTGGCCATTCCCCAACACATATTGCAGGAGTTTAAAAAAGGTGGAAGCTGAGATTTCGTTTATTGGATTGTTCATGCAGGCCAGTCTGTTGGTAAAACTGGTGATGCTCACCTTATTGTCTCTGTCTATCGCGTCCTGGGCTGTGATAATCCAGAGGCGCAAACTCCTGAAAGCGGCCAGGCAAAATGCCGAACGCTTCGAAGAGAAGTTTTGGTCCGGTGTGGATCTCAATCGTTTGTACCAGGAGCTGTCGGCGCGCCAGGAAAGTAACTCAGGGCTTGAGTCCATGTTCGTATCCGGCTTTAAGGAATACGCCCGCCTGTCGAAACTGAACGGCCGGGTGCCAGAAGCCATTATGGATGGCAGCTACCGCGCTATGAGAATCTCTCTCTCCAAAGAGTTGGATAAGCTGGAAACCCATCTGCCGCTCTTGGCAACCATAGGCTCCACCAGTCCCTATATCGGCCTGTTTGGTACAGTTTGGGGGATCATGAACTCCTTTATCGCCTTGGGCGCGGTGGAAAATGCCACTCTGGCCATGGTGGCACCGGGTATTGCCGAAGCGCTTATCGCTACCGCCATGGGCTTGTTCGCCGCGATTCCAGCGGTTATCGCCTACAACAGATTCTCCACTCAGGTGGAAAAGGTCGAGTCTTCCTACGCCAACTTTATGGAAGAGTTCTCCGGCATATTGCACCGTCAGGCATACAGCGATAAGGAAGCCGTATGATGCAGGGATATCAGCGCAAGCGGCGTCGCCCCGTCGCTGAAATCAATGTGGTGCCCTATATCGACGTGATGTTGGTGCTGCTGATCATCTTTATGGTGACGGCGCCGATTGTGACTCAAGGGGTGAAAGTGGACTTGCCTCAGGGTAAGGCCGAGCCGCTGCCCGCCGACAGCAAGCCGCCTGTGGTGGCCTCCATCAATGCCGAGGGTGAGTATTTTCTCGACTTGGGTGGCTCACCCAATAATGAGGTGCTGGATCTGGAAGAGATCAGCACCCGGGTTAGCGCCATCATCAAGATGGAGCCGGATCGCCCCGTGGTGGTCAAGGGCGATCGCGCCATTCCCTACGAGCGGGTAATCCAACTGATGGTGTCGCTGCAAAATGCCGGCGTGCCTTCTGTCGGTTTGATGACAGATTCGCCAGAGGAGAAGTAAGTGGCTGGGAAATCTGATTTTACTGTCCCCTTTATCATCTCAGCTGTGCTGCATATCGGGGTTATTGCAATTCTGGCCATGGGCGTGGACTTTCAGGACAAACCCAAATTGCCGACACCACAGGCTCCGTCTGCGCCTGTGCAGGCAGTGGTGGTCGATCAGCAGAAAGTGGATGACTATGTCCAGAAGCTGAAACAGGACAAGGCCGCCGCCGAGCGCCGTGAGCGCGAGCGGCAGCAGGAACTGGATCGCAAGGCCAATGAAGCCAAAAAGGCCCGTGAGCAGGAGCAGGAACGGATCCGCAAGTTGGAGGTCGAGCGCAAGCAAAAAGAGCTGGAGACCCAGAAGGCTGCCGATGCTGCCAAGGCTGCCAAGCTGAAAGAGCAGCAGGAGAAAGAAAAGGCCCAGAAAGCGGAAGCCGAGCGTAAGGCCAAGGAGCAACAGCGTAAGGAAGCCGAAGAGGCTGCTCTTAAGGCAGAGCAGAAACGCAAGGCCGAGGAAGCCGCCGCTAAAAAAGCGGAAGAGGAGCGAAAACGCAAAGAAGCTGAGCGTAAGGCCAAAGAGGAAGCCGAGCGTAAACGCAAGGCCGAGGAAGAGGCCCGTCGCCGTCAGGAGCAGGAGTTGGCCGATGCGCTGGCCGCCGAACAAGCCGCCTTGTCTGCTACCCGTAATCGTCAGGTCATGAGTGAAGTCGACCGTTACCGGGCGATGATCACCGCCACTATTCAGCGCAATCTGGTGGTGGATGAGTCGATGCGGGGTAAAGTCTGTAAGGTCAAGGTGCGTCTGGCCAAAGACGGCTTTGTCACCAACAGCCAGATCATCGAAGGGGATCCTGTGGTATGTCGCGCCGCCAAGGCCGCCATCAACAAGGCCGGGCGTTTGCCGGTTTCCCAGGAGCCTGATGTGTATCAGCTGATGAAAGAGATTAATTTAGAAGTCAGACCGGAATTCAACTAAGGGAGCCTCATGAAACGAATTGCCAAGAGTCTTATCTGTTTGCTGGCTGTGCTGGTGCTGCCGGCAAGGGCGGCACTGGATATAGTGATCACCGAAGGGGTGGACGCCGCGCGTCCCATCGCCGTGGTGCCATTTGTCTGGCAGGGCACTGGACCGGCCCCAGAGTCGATTTCGGATGTAGTGATGTCCGATTTGACCCGCAGTGGTACCTTCAAACCACTGGATGAATTGTCACTGGGTCAGCGCGCCATCAGCAAGATGGACGAGTTCAATGCCGCAGCCTGGAAAAATGTTTCTGCCGAAGCCGTGGTGATGGGCTATGTGAAACCCTATGGCGCCGGTAAGTATCTGGTGAGCTTTGATTTTGTGGACTTGGTGAAGGCGCAGATGCAGTCCGGTGGCCCTCAGCCCCGCAGCGAGCTGCTGCTGGATAGCCGCGAAACCGTTATCAGCGAAGCACAGTTCCGCCAGTATGGTCACAGGATCAGCGATATAGTCTACGAGAAGCTGACCGGGATCCGCGGCGCCTTTTTGACTCGCATCGCCTATGTGGTGGTTAATCACCAGGAGAAGAATCCCTACCGCCTGATGATTGCCGACTACGACGGCTACAATGAACAAATGCTGCTGCGTTCGCCTGAGCCTTTGATGTCTCCTGCCTGGTCTCCGGACGGACGCAAGCTGGCCTATGTCAGTTTCGAAAACAAAAAGGCCGAAGTATTCGTCCAGGATATCTATAGCCAAAGCCGTACCAAGGTTACCAGCTTCCCCGGCATCAACGGCTCGCCGAGCTTCTCGCCCGATGGCAGCAAGCTGGCTGTGACTCTGTCCCGTGACGGTCAACCTGAGGTCTACGTAGTAGAGATAGCCACGGGCGCGCTCAAGCGGATCACCAACCACTATGCCATTGATACCGAAGCCACTTGGTTCCCCGATGGCAAGTCGCTGCTGTTCACCTCCGAGCGGGGTGGCAGGCCCCAGCTATATCAGGTAGAGTTGGCCTCAGGCAAGGTGACCCGCCTGACATTCGAAGGCGAGTGGAACCTGGGGGGTACTGTGACCCCTGATGGCCGCAGTATGATTTTCGTCAACAGAACCAACGGCAAATACAATATTGCCCGTATGGATCTGCAGACGCGTTTTATGCAGGTGTTGACCTCAACCCGGCTCGATGAATCACCCAGCGTTGCCCCTAATGGCACCATGGTGATTTATGGCACCACTTATAACGGCAAGCAGGTGCTGGCAGCGGTATCTGTCGATGGCCGTTTCAAGGCGCGGTTGCCAGTGGGGCAGGGCGAGGTGAAATCACCCGCTTGGTCACCGTTTCTATAACTTATATTTCAGAAGGATAACATGATGGATCTCAACAAGTTGTTTAAGGCAATCGTAATCGCTGCGCCATTACTGGCTCTGGGTGCCTGTAGCTCAACTTCAGAATCAGAAACGGACGCCAGCGGTTCGACAACTTCCGGTAGCGAGTACGGCAATGGTGCCGGCGGCGTGGAAATCGGTGGCGCCAATCCGGTGCTGAGCCCGGAAGAGCAGCAGCGCCTCAAGTTCCAGGAACTGCGTAAAGAACACATCATCTACTTTGATTTTGACCGCAGTGAAGTGCAAACAGAATTTGCTGAAATTCTGGAAGCCCACGGTACTTATCTGGTTGAACATCCTAACGTACGCGTGTTGATCGAAGGCCACGCCGACGAGCGTGGTACTCCGGAGTACAACATAGCTCTGGGTGAGCGCCGCGCCAAGGCTGTAGCCAAGTACCTGCAGGGTATGGGCGTACTGCCAAGCCAGATGAGCATTGTCAGCTATGGTGAAGAGAAGCCTCTGGATATGAGCCACACAGACGAAGGTTTTGCCAAGAACCGTCGCGCTGTGCTGGTGTACTGATCCCGGCATTAGAGGGACATTGAAGAATGAAGAAAGCCGTTATCATCACGGCCATGCTTCTGGGAACTGGGGTCGCTTATGCGGCCCCAGCGCCCGTTGAAGACATTGGCGGCGGTTCCAGTGAGGATCGCATCGCCCGCCTTGAGCGGATCATCAAGGCCCGTCAGCAAGCCGAGTTTGAGACCATGCGCAGAATGGATACTCTGCAGCAGGAGGTGCTGGAACTCAGAGGCCTGACCGAACAACAGAACTATCAGATAAACCAGATGTTGCAGCGCCAGCGCCAGCTCTATGACGAAATCGCCAACCTGCAAAGCAAGCCTGCGGCGCCCGCCGTCAGCCAAACCCCATCAAATGTGGTGGCCAGTTCGTCTTTGTCCGAGACCGACAGCTATCAAAGGGCGGTCGATCTGGTACTGAAAGAGCGCCAGTACGACGCAGCAATTCCGGCATTTCGTGACTTTATCAAGCAGTACCCCAATTCGGGCTTCGCCGATAACGCCAACTATTGGCTCGGGCAACTGCTCTATAATAAGAATGAATTTGCCGAAGCCAAAACCGCTTTTGCCAATGTGGTCGATAACTTCAAAGAATCGGGTAAGCGGGCCGACAGTCTGGTTAAACTTGGGCTGATTGCCGAAAAAACAGGCGATAAAACGGCAGCAAAGAACTACTATCAGCAAGTGGTGAAACAGTACGCAAACAGCGCTGCAGCAAGGATTGCACAGCAGCAATTGGCGGCAATTAAACCATGATTTAACTAAAAAACATCCGCCCAGTTTGTTTTTCATGCAAACAACAAAAAATCGGGAATTTACACTTGCATGAGAATCACAAAGCGGTATTATAGGCGCCCTCAGCACGGCATGGCCTGCTGAGGCGAAACCTGAATGGGTCGTTAGCTCAGTCGGTAGAGCAGTTGGCTTTTAACCAATTGGTCGAAGGTTCGAATCCTTCACGACCCACCAACTTCATGTTTCGTAAACCTTTTAGTGGGTCGTTAGCTCAGTCGGTAGAGCAGTTGGCTTTTAACCAATTGGTCGAAGGTTCGAATCCTTCACGACCCACCACTGATTTATTGCGGTCTGCCTCGGCAGTCAATGTCGGGTCGTTAGCTCAGTCGGTAGAGCAGTTGGCTTTTAACCAATTGGTCGAAGGTTCGAATCCTTCACGACCCACCATCGCAATCCAAATCAAACAATCTGGCAGTATATCCGTGGGTCGTTAGCTCAGTCGGTAGAGCAGTTGGCTTTTAACCAATTGGTCGAAGGTTCGAATCCTTCACGACCCACCACTTGCTTGAGAATAGGGTGACACCCAGATGGGTCGTTAGCTCAGTCGGTAGAGCAGTTGGCTTTTAACCAATTGGTCGAAGGTTCGAATCCTTCACGACCCACCATTTCTCAGCATGCTGCAAAAGGTAGATCTTCCTGCGGGTCGTTAGCTCAGTCGGTAGAGCAGTTGGCTTTTAACCAATTGGTCGAAGGTTCGAATCCTTCACGACCCACCATCAGGAAAGATAGACCACAACATTCAGTGGGTCGTTAGCTCAGTCGGTAGAGCAGTTGGCTTTTAACCAATTGGTCGAAGGTTCGAATCCTTCACGACCCACCACTGAATGCTCAATCTGTATGGGTCGTTAGCTCAGTCGGTAGAGCAGTTGGCTTTTAACCAATTGGTCGAAGGTTCGAATCCTTCACGACCCACCATCCAGAACTCCGCTTGAAAACGCCAAGCTCGCCAATATCCAGCTTCAGTCGATTTGCTTTAATATCCAAGCTAATTTAGCCAATACTTTTCTACTTTTGTCTCATAGACCTATTGCCAATGTTTCAATTCTGTTAAACATCGGATAGTGCTTCTTGCTTTCTCAATCTGTCTTGGCAGTTGTGTTTTTTGCCGGATGGGTTGGCATAACAACAAGGAGACAATCCAAGATGAAACAAGCAAGACTCACCGGGGTGTGCGCTGCAACCCTTCTGGCTCTGGGTGGTTTGGGGACGGCTCAGGCATCGGTATTGGAAAAGACTGACGTGCAGTTTGGCGGCTATCTCAAGGCCGATATCATGTTCAGCGATTACAGTAATGGCGCGCCCGACTCCAACAACGTCTCACGCCAGTTCTATGTGCCAGGCGCCATCTATGGGGTAGATGGCAACGGCAATCAGGTGACCGACTTCCAGGCGCGGGAAACCCGTTTTAACTTCAAGACGGTAACAGATCTCGACGGCCACACTCTCACCGGCTTTATTGAGCTGGACTTCATGACTCATACCGATGGTGATGAGCGGGTATCCAACAGCTATTCACCGCGCATTCGTCACGCCTTTATCAGCTATGACAACTGGACCATAGGCCAGACCTGGACCACCTTTATGAACCCGGGGGCACTGCCGGAAAACCTCGACTTTGTCGGTGCCACCGAAGGTACGCCCTTTGCCCGTCAGGCGCAGCTGAGATACAGCAATGGGGGCTTTCAAATCGCCATCGAAAACCCGGAAACCACTATTACTCCCTATGGCGGTGGCAGCCGGATCACCAGTGGCAATGGGGTGATGCCGGATCTTATCGCCCGTTATAACTTCAAGACCTCTGGCGGCGCCAGTTTCTCTGTGATGGGGATGCTGAGGCAGCTCGAGCTTGAGACCCGTATCGCCAATCAGGATATAGACAGCACTGAGCTCGGCTATGGCGCCAGCGTGGCCGGGATCATTCCTGTGGGCCGTGATGATATCCGTTTCACCGCCACCTATGGCGAAGGCCTGGGCCGCTATGTGGCGCTGAACTTTGCCAATGGCGCGGTACTGGACAACAACAACGACCTGCAGGCGATAGAATCCTACTCAGGCTTTGTGTCTTATCGTCATTGGTGGAACGAGCAGTGGCGCTCAAGCTTTACCTTGTCTGCTTTCAGCGCCGATAACGATGTGTCTCTGACCGGAGGCACTGCCAATAAGGAATCCTATTCAGGTTATATTAACTTGCTTTACTCGCCGGTGAAGGCACTGACCTTTGGGGTAGAGTATATGTATGCCAAGAACGAGCGGGAAAATGGCACAGATGGTGAGCTTAACCGGGTCACCTTCTCGGCCAAATACGTGCTTTAACCCTTGTTGCGACCGGGAGCTGTGACTCCCTACTTGTGACTCCCTATTTATACTCTTAGCCAAGCCACCTCAGGGTGGCTTGCTTTTTTACTCTGGCCCTAAATATCAGGCAATTGTGAAATCTGCCTCAAAGGTTTAGGGGCTGTAATGAATGACATGGTTCCCCTTCATTGCAAATTCCGGTCATAGAGGTTCATCAACGCCAGAAGCAGGCAATGGCCCATTATGTTGGTTATCGTTGCGCTGAGCTTGCCAAACACTAATTCGCTATTCATGCCATTGATAACATGTGAGAAGTCATTCTTCACATGTTAATGCTTCGGGGTCAACTGGAGAGGTACCTGAAATGTATGAGCGGCTTACGTCGGTAACCCGTTTAAGCCGATTCTGGGGCAAGCTGAAAGTAAAAAAATGCCCCTCCAGGAGGGGCAATAGGAGGAAGTAAGCTTTTACTCTGTACGGTTGAGTCGCGACTCAATCAGAGTATCAATCACGGCTGGGTCGGCCAGAGTTGATGCATCTCCAAGGTTGGTTATCTCGTTGGCGGCAATCTTGCGCAGGAAGCGGCGCATGATCTTGCCGGAGCGGGTCTTGGGCAGACCACCGGCAAACTGGATAAGATCAGGGGTCGCCAGGGCGCCAATCTCTTTGCGCACCCATTGTCTCAGCTGTTGTCTCAGCTCTTCGGTGGCTTCTATGCCCTTGGTCAGCGTGACATAGGCGTAGATCCCCTGGCCCTTGATGTCATGGGGGTAACCCACAACCGCAGCCTCGGCCACCAGATCGTGCGCCACCAGTGCGCTTTCAATCTCGGCGGTACCCAGACGATGACCGGAGACGTTAATCACGTCATCGACCCGACCTGTGATCCAGTAGTAGCCGTCTTCGTCACGGCGGGCACCGTCACCGGTGAAATACATGCCGCGGAAGGTTTTGAAGTAGGTCAGGGCAAAGCGTTCATGATCACCGTAAACCGTGCGCATCTGTCCCGGCCAGGAATCCAGCATCACCAGGTTGCCCTCGGTAGCGCCTTCCAGAATATTGCCCATGTTGTCTACCAGCGCAGGTTGCACCCCGAAGAAGGGACGGGTGGCCGAGCCTGGCTTGGTATCCGTGGCACCGGGCAGCGGACTGATAAGAATGCCGCCGGTTTCGGTTTGCCACCAGGTATCGACAATCGGGCAATGCTCATGACCTATGACCTCGTGATACCAGCGCCAGGCCTCAGGGTTGATGGGTTCGCCCACAGAGCCCATGATCCGCAGCGAGCTGCCGTCAAACTGGTCAAACTGCTCCTTGCCTTCGGCCATCAGGGCGCGGATAAGCGTGGGGGCCGTGTAGAGTATGTTGACCTGATGGCGGTCAATCATCTCGCCCAGGCGGGCAGGGCTTGGGTAGTTGGGCACACCTTCGTGAATAAGCACTGTGGCGCCATTGGCCAGCGGGCCGTAAATCATATAGCTGTGGCCGGTGATCCAGCCCACGTCTGCGGTGCACCAGTAGACTTCGCCCTGCTTGTAGTCGAACACATATTCGTGGGTCATGGAGGCGTACACCATGTAGCCGCCCGTGGTGTGCAGTACACCCTTGGGGTTACCGGTAGAGCCTGAGGTGTAGAGCAGGAACAAGGGATCCTCGGCGCCCATCTCTTCCACTTCGCAATGCTCGGAAGCGGTTTCGGTCAGCGATTCCCACCAGACATCACGACCATCGACCCAGTTGATATCATTGCCGGTGCGTTTGAGCACTATCACCTTCTCAACCGTGGTGACATCCGGATGGGCCAGCGCCTCGTCGATATTGCGCTTGAGTGGGATGGCCCGGCCACCACGCAGACCTTCGTCTGCGGTCAAAATTACCTTGGAGCGGCCATCTATGATACGTGAAGCGATGGAATCCGGGGAAAAACCACCGAATACCACGGAATGCACGGCGCCGATGCGGGCGCAGGCCAGCATGGCGATGGCGGCTTCCGGCACCATGGGCATATACATGGTGACCACGTCACCGCGGCGCACGCCCTGGCTCTTGAGGGCGTTGGCAAATTTGCACACTTCTGTGTGCAGCTGGCTGTAGCTCAGGGTGCGTTGATCTCTGGCATCATCGCCTTCCCAGATGATGGCGGTTTGGTCGCCGAGTTTTTCCAGATGGCGGTCGAGGCAGTTGGCCGAGGCGTTCAGTGTGCCGTCGTAGAACCAGTTGATGGACAGGTTGTGATCGTCAAATGAGGTTTTCTTGACCTTGGTATAGGGCTTGATCCAGTCGATACGTTTTCCATGTTCACGCCAGAAACCTTCGGGGTTAACCACGGACTCCTGGTACATTTTCTTATATTTTTCATCATTTACCAGTGCATTGGCCGCAATTGCTGCGGGCACTTTATAAAGAGACTGAGTGCTCATTTGGCTTCCCTTTGTTTTTGTCATGCGTGAGCCAAAGTATGGGATGCTTGCCGGTGCCGTCTCTATTAGACATTGGTCTAGTTCTGAAAAAATGTTATTTATTAACCGGTTATTGCGTTTAAAACGAACAGCTTGAAGTGCTTGAGCCGGCGCCGTTTTTTAGCATTGAAAGCCGCCTGAAAACGCCGGGTTTCTGCCTCTGCAAAGTAAGGGAACATGAACGCAGGCTAAGGCAGCGGTTCATCAAAGCCATTGGC
The DNA here is from genome assembly GCF_043103185.1 of Shewanella sp. YQ_9. Classification (NCBI taxonomy): domain Bacteria; kingdom Pseudomonadati; phylum Pseudomonadota; class Gammaproteobacteria; order Alteromonadales; family Shewanellaceae; genus Shewanella; species Shewanella sp. YQ_9. Next base: position 16,721 of record NZ_JBICJO010000068.1, on the reverse strand, counting down.
TGGTGTAATCTAGCCGGGATAACAACAGTCGCCGACGGATACGGCGACAATAAAGAGAACCCTATGAATCTGACCCTTTTTGTGGCGGTGATCGCCGTCTGTTATGTTTGTTTGCTGTTTCTGCTTGCCTGGGGCGCGGAGCGTTGGTTCAGTGGTGTCACCCGCAGGTTGCAGAAATGGATCTACGCCCTCAGCCTGGCGGTGTATTGCTCTTCCTGGAGTTTTCTCGGCACGGTTGGCCAGTCGGCCAATGACTTTTGGTCCTATCTGCATATCTTTATCGGCCCCATCATCATTTTTACCCTGGGCTTTGGCATGCTGCGCAAAATGGTGGTGGTGTCCAAGGCGCAAAATATCACCTCGGTGGCCGACTTTATCGCCGCCCGCTACGGCAAGTCGCAGCCGCTGGCGGTGATCATCACTCTCATTGCCCTGTTCGGCATCATGCCCTATATCGCGCTGCAGCTGAAAGCCATGGTATTCAGCCTAAGCCTGTTCCAAAGCCCGGATGATCCGCTCGATGGCGCCAAAGTCGCGCTTATCATCGCCGTGCTGCTGGCCATCTTTGCCATCCTCTTCGGCACCCGCAAACTGGATGCCACCGAGCATAACCCGGGGATGATGCTGGCTATCGCCTTTGAATCCTTGGTGAAACTGGCCGCCTTTGTGTTGGTGGGCGGCATAGTGGTCTTCGGGGTATTCGGCGGCTTTGGCGACCTCTGGAGCCAGGCCAGCGCCAAGGGCGTAATAGTCAATCCCAATCTAAGGCTCGAAGCGCTGATGCCCGAGCTGATAGTCGGCATGGCGGCTTTTCTCTGTATGCCGCGCCAGTTCCACGTCATGGTGGTCGAGGCAGAAGGCGAGCAGACACTGTCCAAGGCGCGCTGGTTGTTCCCTCTCTATATCGGCCTGTTCGGCTTGTTTGTCGGGCCGCTGGCACTGGCGGGCAAGGTGCTGCTCGGCGACAGTGTCTCTGCCGATACCTATGTGATCAATCTGCCGCTGGCGCTGGACGCACCTTGGCTGGCGATAGTGGCGCTGCTGGGAACCCTCTCGGCCGCCACCGGTATGGTGATAGTGGCTGTGGTGACCATCAGTGTGATGATAAGCAACGAGTGGCTGGTGCCGGTACTCTTGCGTACCGGGCAGATCCGTCGCAAGAACTTCAGCCAGTTTTCCCAGCAACTGCTCTATGCCAGACGTCTCTCCATCGCGCTGATCCTGGCTTTCGGGTATTTCAGTTACCTGAGCTTTGAGAGCAGTGATTCCCTGTCCAACCTGGGCATGCTGTCTTTCGGCGCCTTTGCCCAGTTGGCACCGGCCTTGGTGGGCGGGCTCTACTGGAAACATGGCAATCGCGCCGGGGTGTTTCTCGGCATGGCGGCGGGCTTTGGTCTATGGGGCTTTTTGCTGCTCAAGGGCTCGGGCGCCTGGGAAGGCGTGCTGGCAGGTCAATTTGAACTGTTAAAGGCGCTTAAGCCCAATGTCAACGATACCCTGTTGGCACTCGGCGCCAACCTGATTGGCTATATCGGCGGCTCTATCTGGCTGCGCGCCGGCTTGGTGGAGCGTATTCAGGCCAGCGCCTTTGTCACCCCGGGTGAACTCAAAAACACAGGCAATCGCAAGACAGGCCCCATCAGTCAGCAGGACTTGCTTATCCTGGCTAGCCGCTTTGTCAGCCCGACCCGGGCCTATGAGAGTTTCTCGCGCTTTTCTGCCGATGCGGTGCGCAGCGACAGCTGGCACAAGACCGCATCACCCGAGCTTATTGCCCATACCGAGCACATGCTGGCCGGGGTGCTGGGGGCTTCCAGCGCCTCTTTGGTGATGGACTCAGTGTTGCAGGGGCGGGATCTGGCCCTCGATGAAGTCTTCAGCCTGGTGGATGAGGCCTCATCGAAGATTATTCTCAGTCAGGACATGCTGCGCGCCGCCATAGAACACGCCTACGAGGGTATGAGCGTGGTGGACAAAGATCTCAACCTGGTGGCCTGGAACTACCGCTATGTAGAGCTTTACGACTATCCGGAGGATTTCCTGCAACCGGGAATGCCCATCAGCGAGGTGATACGTTTCAATGCCTCCCGCGGCTACTGCGGCCCGGGGGATGTGAATGAGCATGTCGAGCGCCGGGTACAGCATATGCGTAACGGCACCGCCCACAGCTCAGAGCGGCGCAGGCGCGATGGCAAGGTGATCAAGATTCAAGGCAATCCCATGCCGGACGGCGGTTTTGTGATGACCTTTACCGACATTACCCAATATCGTGAGCAGCAACAGGCGCTGGAGCAGGTCAACGAAACCCTGGAGGCCAGAGTCAAGGAGCGCACCTATGAGCTGGCGCTGCTCAACAGCAAGCTGCTCGAAGCCAAGGCCCAGGAGGAGATGGCCAACGCTTCCAAGAGCCGTTTTCTGGCGGCGGTGGGGCATGACTTAATGCAGCCGCTCAATGCGGCCAGGCTGTTTACCGCCTCTTTGAGTCAGTATCCAGGGCTGGACAGGGAAGGGCGACTGACCCTCTCCCATGTCAACAGCTCACTGAAAACCGCCGGTGAACTGCTGACCGATCTTTTGGATATCTCCAAGCTGGATTCCGGCATGGTGGAGGTAAAACGGCGCGACTTTGCCATCTCCGAAGTGCTCAACGCCCTGGCGGTGGAGTTTGAGGCAATGGCCAAAGACTGCCAGATCCGCTTTGCCATGATGCCCTGCAGCCTGACGGTCAATTCAGACCCTTCACTGCTGCGGCGGGTGCTGCAGAACTTTCTCACCAACGCCTATCGCTATGCCAAGGGCGGGCGGGTGCTGATGGGCTGTCGCCGCCGCGGCAGTGAGCTTGAGGTGCAGGTGCTGGATACCGGCTGCGGCATTGAAGCCGGGCAGCTTAGGGAGATATTTCACGAGTTCAAGCGCCTGGATAACCCCCATTCCAACAGCGTCAACGGCCTGGGGCTTGGGCTGGCGATAGCCGACAGAATAAGCAAGGTGCTGGAGCATGATATCCGTGTATCTTCGGTACAGGGCAAGGGCTCTGTATTTGCCATTCGGGTGCCGCTTGGGGCCACTGTCAGCGTGCCGCAACCCAAGGCCATCTCTGCTGTGTTGCAGCCGCTCGCCGGGGTCAAGGTGCTGTGTATCGACAACGAAGAGGCTATCCTCGCCGGGCTCGAAAGCCTGTTGAGCCGCTGGCAGTGCGAGGTGATCTGCGCCCGGGATCTGAGTGATGCCAGGATCAAGCTGGGGCTCAAAGGGGTGGCGCCGGATATCATGCTGGCGGATTATCATCTGGATAAGGGCCAAAACGGCGTCGATGCCATGGATGAGCTCAGGGCGCTGTATGGGCAACATCTGCCCGGCATTTTGATCACCGCCAATACCCGTAAGGATCTGGTGGAGGATGTCGAGCGCCGCGGTTACCACTATATGGCCAAGATGATTAAACCGGCGGCGCTCAGGGCCTTGATCTCCAGCCTGGTGAAGAAGGCGTAATTTAAAAGCTCAGTGAAATAGCCTTTGGAAACAGGGCCTGATTTATCGGCGATAGATCAGGCCCTGTATTTTAGCGGGTGACTTCTGTCTGTGTCTGCGTCAGTGTCTGTGCTTGCGCCAGAACCCCGGCGTATCCGGCCGCTCGCCAAGGGCGATAAGCCAGGCCGTAGCTCAAGGTCGCCATGGTCCAACCGATAAGGGCGCTGGCGATATCGTGGGATAAAAAGTGGGCGCCGCGAAACTCCTGACACAGACTGAACACGGCGCCTATCAGCAATACCGCGCCGAGTAACTTAAAGCGCCATTTCGGCTTCAAGACCAACGCCAGATAATAAAGTCCCACCCAGGCAAAGGCGCCGCTGGAGTGGCCGCCGGGGAAACACTGGCCCAATTCAGTGTCAACGCTCAGGCTCATGGGGAAGGGCAGATAAGGCTGCTGGCCACCAAATAAACTGAGATCCCAGGGGCAGGCAACATTGGTCATGCTCTTGCCGATACGCACCAGAAGCACGGTTGCCAGGGCGCTTATAAACAACATCAGCAAGGGCCGGCGCCAGCGCTTCATTGAGGCTTTGAAATTGCTCAATACCAGGGTCGACAGCAACACAACTGCCGCCAGCACCACCAGATCCCGTCCTCCTGTGTGCAGCAGTTTGTCTGCAACAAAGGCATGGCGCCAGGGCCAGGCTGTGTTGGTGCCCTCAAATGCCAACATCCACTGTGCCAGCAGCAGGTCGGCATTGCTGATGTGCAGCAAGATAAGCACACCAAGCCCTACCGATAACGGCAACAGCAGATGATGTTTGAACCAGTGTTGAAAACTCAGCGGGTGGCTTGCAATGGGCATTGTGATTCCTGTGACATAGTGCGAGTTGAGACAGAGTCGCAGCTGAGATCTGCGAAATAAAAAGCCTGAAAAAGCGGGCGTTGAACTCATGGCGTTGAACTCATGGCCCGGTTGGTGGATAGGCATTATTCTGGCCGGCTCAGATTAAGGTCTGCTTAAGGCCGGGTTTTTTGTCTCAATCGCCCGGAATAGCGTATTGCAATGAGTTGAAACAAAACCTTTTTTGCGTATTTTTTTACCACTGGTTATGTTACAGGGGTAGCTCTGCTATGGCGCTGGTTAAGTTGCGGTTTTGGCGGGGGATCCCCACAGGTTTGCTGGTATTCAAATACAAGGAACAGGAATGAAGCTCAATAAACTCTTTTGGCTGACGGCCCTTGCGCTAGGCAGCCCCAATTTGCTGGCTGCCGAGGCCAAACTCCTGCGGGAGCCGGATCTTCGCGGTGATACTCTGGTGTTTTCCTACGCCAAGGATATCTGGAAAGTGTCGCTCAAGGGCGGCGAGGCGGTGCGCCTCACCAGTTTCCAGGGGCAGGAGATGCAACCCAAGCTGTCGCCGGACGGCAAATGGGTGGCCTTTACCGGCGACTATGAGGGCAATCAGGATATCTACCTGCTGCCGATTGCCGGTGGCGAGCCCAAACGCCTGACCTTCCACCCGGATGTGGATCAACTGGTGGGCTGGAGCCCGGACAGCAAGTCGGTATTGCTGCGATCCGGCAGGGCCAATGCCCCGAGGGGCTGGCAGCAGCTGTTTACCCTGTCCATCGAGGGCGGCAATCCCAAGCCTTTACCCATGAACCGCGCCTTTGACGGCAGTTTCTCTGCCGATGGCAAGCAGCTGGTTTACCGCCGCGCCGGTCTTTGGGACCCGGGTTGGCGTAACTACCGCGGCGGCCAGAATCAGCCGCTCAGGTTGATTTCGCTCGATAGCCTGGAGGAAAAAGATCTGCCCTGGGACAACACCCAGGATCTCGAGCCCCAGTGGCACGGCGACTATATCTATTTCCTCTCCAACCGCTCTCAGGTCACCAATATCTTTCGGGTAGCGGTCAAGGGCGGCGAGCCGGAACAGGTGACTCATTACCGGGATGCCGATGTCAAAGGCTTTACCCTGGATAACGACACTCTGGTATACGAATACCGCGGTGAGCTGGTGAAAAAATCGCTGGCCAACACCAATTCCAACGACAAGGATGAGGCACTGGCCATCAGCCTGCATGCCGATTTCCCCTGGGTGCGGCCACGCTTTGAAGAGGTTGAAAAGCAGATAGAGTCGGCAGCCATTTCGCCTACCGGTAAGCGCGCCTTGTTTGTGGCCCGCGGCGATGTATTTACTGTGCCCGTGGAGCACGGCGATGCCAGAAATCTTACTGAAAGCTCAGACAGCCGCGAAGTAGGCGCTGCCTGGTCCAACGGCGGCAAACAGTTGGCCTGGTTCTCCGACAAGAGCGGCGAATATCGACTGGTGATAGCCGATCAACTCGGCAAGCCGCAGCAAGAGATCAAACTGGCCGAAAAGGGCTTCTATAGCGGGCTTATCTGGTCGCCCGATGATAAACAGCTGGTGTTCAGCGATCAGCGCCAGCAACTCTGGCTGGCAGACTTGTCCAAAGGCAAGGCGCAGGTTATCGACAGCCAGCCAGTAGTGAACCCCGACTGGGAAATGGCCCCCAGCTGGTCGCCTGACAGCCGTTATCTGGCTTACAGCAAGCAGGATGACAGCTTCTTCCGCAGCCTCTACCTGTTCGATACCCGCAATAATCAGAGTAACAGAATTACCCAGGGCATGGCCGATGTGCGTTACCCAGTGTGGGACAGCGCCGGCGACAAGCTCTATTTTGCCGCCAGTACCGACTATGGCCCTCACGCCGCCTGGTTGGATATGACCTCGGTTGCCTTCACCCCGACTTACGGCCTCTATACCATGCTGCTCAATACCCGCACCGAGGCGCCCATGCTGCCAAGAAGCGACGAGGAAGAGGGCAGCGGTACTGAAGAGGAAGCCAAAGGCTCAGATGCGCCGCCTGCGGTGCGAATCGATCTTAACGGTATAGCGCAGCGGGTGCTGCCTCTGGGTGAGAGCGGTAAAATCCACAGCCTGAGCGCCGGTAAGCCAGGTGAGCTGTTCTATATGCAGGATTTGGATGAAACCACAGAGCTTCGCAAGTACAGCACTGAGGAACGTAAGGCCGATACCCTGGCCGGTGATGTGGATGAGTATCATCTGAGCCACGACGGCGAGAGCCTGCTGGTGAAAATCGGCGACAACTGGCAGCAATTTGCCGGCGCCGGGCCCATGGGGGACGATGCCAAGACGCTCAACGTCAAGCTGACGGCCCGTATCGATCCCAAGGCAGAATGGCAGCAAATCTTCCGCGAAGCCTGGCGCTTCCAGCGCGATTACTTCTATGTCAGTAATTTGCACGGCGCCGATTGGGACGCGGTATACAAGGAGTTCCAGCCACTGGTCGCCCATGTGCGCCACGGCGCCGACATGACCTATCTGCTCGATAACATGGGCGCCGAAACCTCTGTGGGCCACTCCTTTACCAATGATGGCGATCTGCCGGAAATTGCCGACAACCGCACCGGTCTGCTCGGCGCCGATATTGAGGCGACCGACAAGGGTTACCGCTTCAGCCGCATCTATCGCGGCGAAAACTGGTATCCGGCGGACCAAGGCAGTGCGCCGCTGGCTCTCTATCCCCAGGTCAAGGCGGGCCAGTATCTGCTGGCAGTTAACGGCAAACCGCTGGATAACAAGGCCAACTTCTATCAGGCCTTCCAGGGGACTCTCGGCAAACAGACCCGTCTCAGCATCAGCCCGGATGGCAGTGACAAAAAAGCCTTTGAGGTGACTGTGGTGCCAACGGCCAGCGAACAGGCATTGAGACGGAACGCCTGGGTCGAGGATAACCGCAAACGGGTGGATGAAGCGTCCGGCGGCAAACTGGCTTATGTCTGGGTTCCGGACACGGGTGAGAACGGTTTCAGTTACTTCAACCGCTACTTCTTCGCCCAGAATCAGCGCCAGGGCGTGATCATAGATGAGCGCTTCAACCACGGCGGTTACATTGCCGAGTACATCATAGATGTGCTGCGCCGAGAGCGTAACGGCTACTTCAATAACCAGATGGCCGGTGATCACCCCATGACCAGCCCGGGCAGCGGTATCTGGGGGCCCAAGGTAATGTTGATTAACGAAGTCTCCGGCTCGGGCGGCGACATGCTGCCTTATATGTTCCGCTATTACCAAGTGGGCAAGCTGGTGGGTAAACGCACCTGGGGTGGCTTGGTCGGCATCTGGGGTGTGCCTTCTTTGATGGATGGTGGCCATATCACGGCGCCGCGCAGCGGTTTCTTCAGTATCGACGGCCAGTGGCGGGTCGAGAACGAAGGGGTGGCCCCGGATGTGGAAGTCGAGCAGTGGACCAAGGACACAGCCAAAGGCATAGATCCTCAGCTGGAAAAGGCCATCGCTATTGCCTTGGATGAGCTGAAATCGGCCGCGCCGGTGAAGCTGCCGCAGCCTGCTGATCCTGTGCGGGTGCCTCAGGTGAAATGACTTTGATTAAATCGCTCTGATGAAATAGCTCAGGGGAAACTAGCCCAACAACTTGCGCCGCTTGCCTTAGTCTTACAGGCAAGCGGCGCTTTTTGTTGGAAAACTATCAAAATTCAGCCAATTATTTTGTAAAAAATAACCAAGACAGGCTTTTATGGCTTTTGTCAAAAACTTGACCTATGGCTAATTGTTTTCACAAACGGGGCTAGGTATTGTGTAACTATTTCAGGTGCTTATCTTTAGCCTTTACTTAAGCTGGACGCTGTTACATTTTTCTGTTTTCAGCGAAATTCAGGGACGAACAACATTCGTGCCCGTGCGGTAGCTATGAGGATTACTCAGCTTTTGTAGGACGCTTGCTCATCGAATAAAGATAGTAGCTATGATTAACTTGGCGCTTCAAATCAGTTGATCTAAAGGGCTTACGGTTCCGGCATAGTGCTGGCCAAGCACATGTGTGTATATTTGGGTTGTTTTCAGATCATTGTGCCCCAACAGCTCTTGGACGCTTCTGATGTCTCGGCCAGCCTGCAACAGATGAGTCGCGAAGGAATGCCTGAAGGTATGGCATGTGACCCTTTTCGCAATACCTGACTTGATTACTGCGGCGCTGAGGGCTTTCCGAATGACGCTTTGATGTAAATGGTGTCTACACATAGTCTGTGTGTAAGGGTGTTGGCTAATGGCCGTTGAGGGGAAAACAAACATCCATCCCGGACGTCTATATGCAGAGGGATACTTACGCTCCAGAGCGTAGGGTAAAGATGGGCCAATTCCTCTTTCGTTATCACGCGACTGTAAAGTATGAGCTTGTTCCATAAACACAGGTAATTGAGATGCACAGCGTTGGCTTAATATCGTCTGCCTGTCTTTACGTCCTTTACCGTCCCGTATGGTTAAGGCCAATTGAACGAGATCAATATCCTGGCTCCGTAACCTAAGGCATTCAGATACTCTGAGTCCACTGCCATAGAGTAATTCAATGATCAACCTGTCACGCCCGCACAACTGCTGAAGGATGAGCTTGATTTCATCCGGGTGCAATACTGTTGGGAGTTGTCGTTGCTTACTGGCGTAACGAAAACCTAAGTTGCTAAGTTCTTGATGCAAGTGCTTGTGATATAAGTAAACTAATGCATTCAACGCCATCTTTTGGGTATTGATTGCCACATTACGTTGGTTGGCAATGTAACTCAAAAACTGGCCAACTTCGTTCGTTCCCATAGTTTCTGGGTGGCGTTTATCGTGAAATAGAATAAAAGCCTTGATCCAATAGAGATAGGCTTTCTCAGTCTTAACACTGTAACCGCGCATCCGCATGGTTTCCCGAACAGAAGTTAAAAAAGGACTTGGACTGGTCATTGCGAGCACCTGGATACTGTTTTTTTATACAGTATTATTGAGATTTTGACAAAATGCCCAGAAATTTGGAGATAATTTTGCGCGTTATTTCTGCAACATCACAAAAAATAACTTAAAATTCATAAAGATATAAAACCATTTTGGTAGATAATAGGTTTGGAAACCGCGCATGCGCGTTTTGCTGCAAGGGATATTCGGGCTAAACTCTATTATATTTAACTAATACAAAGAGATAGCGATGCGCGTTTACACTCCTCCGATGACTAAAACGCGCATGCGCACTATACAGCTGTTATAAGAATTCAGTTGGTAAGGTAATAATATGTCCCACTATATAAAACAAATCGAAATTGAGAATTACAAATCTTGTAAAGGATTGACGGTTGCTTTGACTCCATATACACCATTAGTTGGTTACAATAATGTTGGAAAATCAAACATCCTTAGCGCATTAGAATGGCTAGTAAAGGAAAAACTGTTGAGTGAAGGCGATTATAATGATGTCAATTGAGGGCAACACGGACACCCATAATTAGCTGAGTAAAAGCTTTAGTCATGTCTGTGTTACAGAAAGGCAGATGTTTCCATTGAAAGAACTTTGTTTTTCAAGCCTTTGAGGGATGTTCGGTTATAGAAGTGAGTGCAAGAATTACGGGGCGGTTTTATTTAGTTCTATTTAACGTAAAGGCCTGTGCATATTTGCGAACTAACAGATGCTTATGCTGCAACACAGCCAGTGATTCCACACCAGACACTGGGTATCTCCTTCCAGGACGCACTGACACGGTGTCTAATATGAATAAATTTTCGAATGTCTAACGATAGGGATATCAAGGAATGGCCTTGCGGCATCGGGTTTCTTTGGAAATCACAAGTACAACGACAAGTGATCTACTATTCGCCGTCGCTATTTACGTTAAATTGGCCTGCAGTTCCATTTCGCTGTGAATCTTGTGAGAGCTCATAGCCTGCATTTTTTGCCAAAAGGGGCTGTTTAAAAAACGTTTTTCCTGCTGATAGTAATGAGCACGCATGGCCAGATAATGCTGGTAGCGCTGGATGAGCATTTGCTGATATTGCATCAGACCATGGTGAGTGTCATGACCTGATGTTTTGAATATACCCGCGATGATATCTGCACAGGTGACACCGTCGGCCATGGCTTTGATGATCCCGCCTGAGGTGATGGGATCGAATGTGCAGGCAGCGTCACCAATGGCAAGCCAGTTTTTGCCTGTGGCAGGGTTTAAACAAAATGAGGAGGCTGGATAGCGTTTAGGCTGGGGATCTTCGGGAGTGACTCCCTGCAGCAGCGCCTTGGTATTGGGAGAGTTAACCAGGATATCGAGCCAGTTGTTTGTCGCATGAAGCTTGAGTGTTTTAGCTGTTTGGGGATCCGTCGTTAAGCTTATCAGTACTCTGTCATTTGGCAGACGGGCCGCATACCACCAGCCATTTTCAACAGCTTCAAGGTGTGTTTGCTGTGACAAAGGATAGTGTTTATCTGTGATGATAAAGCGGCGTCCCAGGCTCACCAGGGCATGGTTTGATTGTTTTTTACTTCCCTGGGTTTGGGCGAAGCTGGCGCGTGCTCCGCTGGCATCAACAACGAACTTGGCATTGAGTTGATGTTCAGCGCCCTGTCTATCAAGCGTTAAATGATAGTGTTTGTCATTGATAAGCTTGCCAGTTTTAAATTGGCATTGGGTTAACAAGGTTACACCTGCACTTTGTGCCTGCTCGGCTAAAAAGCGATTAAATTTTTGGCGATTAAGGTGCCAGCCATGCCCATAGGGGCTGAGCAAGCTGTCGTTAAAGCCATTGCGATTATCTCCCCACCATGAGCGACTTCCATAGCAGGGTTGGTGTTGCTGCTTGACAAATGCTGACCAGATCTCGAGTTGATGAAACAGCTGTTTGGTTTGCGGGGGAATACTCTCACCGATGCGAAACTGCTGATAATCAGAAGACTCAATGATGACAATGTCATCTATCCCCTGTTGGATTAAGCGAATGGCGCAGCAGCAACCGGCTGGACCACCACCTATGATGGCAACTTGAGTAGCAATGGCTGAAGCTGAATAATTGTTCATAGGCTGTTTTATCTATCTATTGTGCTGCTCTGGCACTGCAGTTGATGCAGGCCAGAGCATTTTGAGATTACTTCTCTGGTGGATAGACAGGGTCGGTAACCGTATTGTCCCAAGGCATAACCAGGTTGCTGTCGTCTTGGCTAAAACCACTTTGGACTTCCAGGTAATAGTTAGGGTCTAAGTGCGCCGGGTATCCATCGATGGCGGCCCCTTGGATCACGACACCTATATTTTGCCAGTTGTTGAGGATCCCGTGGCGATCCTGATATCGACCGACATTAGAAGCGGGTGAGTTGTTTAATTTACCCTGAGCATCGAAGGTGAGTTGTTGTCCACTGGCACTGGTTCCTTGCCCCCTGACCGAGTAACGCTGTAATGGCAGGGTGTTATCATTGCGTTTGGCTACATCCTCATAGGTGTAAACGGCAACGGGTCTTTGGGCAGGCCAGGACCAAAACAGGCTGGTATTGATATTACCGCCGTAGATATTACTTTCTGTGATAACTCCACCCGGATTAGGCGCGGGGGTATGGGTGGCGCAGGAGTTATAATCCGTATGCCAGGGAATGGCCATGAATTTACATAAATCCCCCGGTTGTACAGGGTAGCTGCGCAGCGGAACATAACCGACACCCAGGAAGGGGCCGCCTTTAGTGGCGACGGCATAATTCAATGGCTGGCGATTGATTCTAAAGGGGCCAATATTCGGGTTTTGCCAGTCAGCGTTATACAGCTTAGTGTCCCGTACGATAAAGGTGAGATCGATACCCGGGCTAAAACGGCCACCCAAACAGTTCATTAGTACGGCTCTATCCAGGGCTTCACCCTCATTTAATGGGGTTGTCATGCTTGGAGCCGAGGTGGAACATAATCCCTTAGCCCATTGTTGCATAAGGAAGTATTGGCTGTTACTTAAGGTGAGAAAGCTCTTATTGGCATCCCCCAGAGAGAGGGGCATCATCGGGGAGCCGTCTTCAAGATGATTGTTCTCATCTGCGCTGGGTTTGCGCATAAAAGACATGATGTCAAACTGAGGCTTGTCTTTAGTGAGTTTATCGATTTGCCGATGACTTTTGATGGCACTGTCAGGCAGGTTAGTGTTCCACATTTGCATGGAGGCCGCCCTCAGTATGGGCTGAATGTCCTGGGCAAAGTCGGGAACATACTCAGGGTTGTAGGCATTATTTTGATATAAGCCTGGGTTGAGATTGAATGCTTCTACCCAGGTAGTGTAGATATCATCCCACAGGCTAACAACATTGAGTGTTTGCGGCGCATATGCCGGATCTGTGCTAACAACCCAGGCGCTGTTTTCCAGTGCCTGATAACTGCCATCATCAAAGACCAATACGGCGGTGACAGGGCCATCCGCAGTATCATCGAGCCAGTTGTTATTATCAACATCCATATCCAATTTTGCATTGGGATCGGCATTGCCCTGTTGATCAAAGCCACAGGCTTTACCAAAGCCGCCAAGCACCACCAGACGTCCGTTGGTTTCGGTTTGGATCTCTCCTAAATAGTCGATACGAGTGTTGGGATCATCATTGCCAGCCGTTGCTGGGTAAGATTGGGGATAGTCCGGTAGAGGGATAACTGCATTTGTGTGTTGGTCCCAGTAACTGGCCTGGATGTTTGGGTTGAATTGGGCCGCCTGTCTTTTATTCGTACTTATGGTGCGAGGACCGGCATCAATGACTAATTTTTGCAGACGTACAGTATCGGCCGGGTTGTCCGTTTGATTAAAACTGGGATTGCGCAGGGGCGGTGTCTTGCCATCTTGATAGAGAATGATCCCTAAATTAGCGCTCTCATCCATTTCCCAGCAGTTTGCTTTCTTATTGGCAAGATGCACTGTCCAGATGATATCGGTGACGCATTTACCATCGACCTTACTGCCAATGGTTACTTCCTGTGCTTGCGGCGCAGGATAACTTGGGTTGTTTTGCTGTGGATATTGATAAATTTTAAACCTTGCTCCTTGTCGTTTGAGACGCCCCTGGCTGTCACGAATGTCTGAGCTGCTAATGGGGGTGTTGTCTGTGCCTGCTTTAATGGGGAGTCCCCCTGTGAGTGTTTGTCCGGGTTGCGGCATTGCAGCTATGGTTTGTGGTTCGATGTAGTAGTCCATACTGTTGCCGACGCGGGCAAAGCCTATAGTTGGGTGAATGCGTAAACTGACGGTCATAATTAATTCCTTTTAACTGAGTGGCCGTTGAGGTAGTTCTTTAACAGTATGTGGCTGGTATTGACATTTTTTCCCGCCAGAGGCGCTGTTTTTTCCGGAGTATCTGTTACCGCCGTGGTGTTGTGACAGGAGAAACATTCATTGGCTGAGCGTTGATTTTGAGTGAAGGTTTCGATAGTGGAATTTGATAACCGCGTAGACCCAATCAGTAAGTTTGTTTCGGCGTCGGGATCCATGTTCGGACTCCAGTCTGGGGTAAGTTGGTCTTCTTTACTGAACCAGACGGCACCTATCTCAAGGTAGTTACGCCAGATAGAATCTTTAGGCATTAACTGATGCACGTTATCATTGAGACTGATAATGGCTTGAACATTTTCTTTGGCCTTCTTTGGATTTGGCAGATTATCAACCGTTCCTTGTGCGTATTGCAGACATGTCTGAGTCACTGCAGCCATGGTTTGGGTCTTGGTATCGAGCTTTAATATGGCATTCATGCCGGCGTTGTTGGTATTACAGTCTTTGGCTAAGGTGTTGGCTTTATAAAAGAGATAGTCCTTATCGGAAACAATTTTGTTGGGTGACTGCCCTTTGGCAAAGGTGGGAGCATTGTCTTTAAATTCGAATGTGGCCCAGATGGCTTCGGGGTGCTTATTGACGTATACCGCAATATGGAAACCCACCAAGGCAACTTGAGTCATCTCCTGTTGTGCATTCTCAGGGATCACCACCTGATCGTTATCGACGGTCAGCAGTTGTATCGGGGCTTTGGTGGTATATAAACCAGAGGTGTCTTCACCGGGCTGGACAATCTTCCAAGCGGCCTTGAGTGACATAGCGCCGTTGGGGAAATTGAGTTTATTATCAGCTTGTTGCATCCCACTTTGGGTATAGAGTTTGTGTTTGATGACAAAGTCACGGTAGATATCGTTGATCATCATGCTGGTATATAACGCCCGTCCATGTTGGTCGATTAAAATTCCATTTGAGCCCGCCTGGTTGACACCTCCCAGCAAATGGTTACCAGGCTGACTGTCAGGATAGATCCCGGTATCAGAATAGAAGGTTTCAAAGCGGAGTTTTCCTTCGTCTGCTTGTTCGGTTAACCAGATGAAGCTTTGCCAAGAGAATTGATGGAAGTCACATATGGTGGAATCATCAAAATTATCGGCAGCGATCTTGGGGTTGAATTTACCTTCAAACCATGACACATCTGCGGTACAGTTTGCGGTTGGCGAGTATTCATCGGCCCAGCCTGAGAAGCTGAAAAGGCTTAATGTGCTCATGCTCAACACCGTCAACATGAGCTTACTTAACATCCTTGTTTTGTTCATAAATCCTCTCAAATTTGTCTATTAACAGATAAAGCTAAGCTCATCCTTAGCTTAGTATGGTTTATTATCCCGTGTTTATATCATGAGCACGAGGGACATCTTTATCTTTTAATTTAAGATAAAGAGTATAGTTCAAATTGATAGGGGCGCAATTTATACCGGTGAAATTTGTAGAACTTAAGCCTGCTATTTTTTCTCTTTGAAAAGCAAGTAAATTTAGATGCTGATTTCAAATGTCTTACTGCAAGTGATTGATTTAAAACAGTTAAGCGAGTCGGTAGGGAAGTGATAAAGAAATCGATAGAAAGATGATAATCATGATAATCAAGACACCCATCGGATAACAAATAATGACAGTAATTAAGGCACCGACAATAATTAAGGCGCCCAATGCCAAATAATTAAGCTGCAATAATTAAGATGCAATAATTAAGATGCAATAATTAATGCAATAATTAAGACACCCATCAATAATTAAGACACCCATTGTAATGCAATAATTAAGACACCCATTGTAAATAACCGATTGTAAGTGTTGGGTGAGAAAAATCTCTAGTGATCTAGCTTGTAAAATACTGTGTTTCTATTGAAAGGAAATAGTGTTTCAGGCCATTTGAAGGCCATTCGACTATTGAAGTGAGTGCAAAATTCGAATTTCAGGCATTATTGAAATCGAACAAAGTTCGACTCAGTTGGTGGAGAAGACTAAGGGGATTTAGCTAAACAACTTCTGACAATTAGCGGCCCCTTGCCTTCGTCGTCGTTGCAGGTGAATACAGTAGTCTGTAAGAGATTCCAGTGTACCAACCGGCCCCTTGAATAGACGGCTAAAATCAGTCGTCAACTTGAGCCAGTTGCCGACGGGGATGTTTAAACGATTCAAAATGGTCGTAGTGCCAGCAGTAATCTGGCCGCGCTTGTCATGGCGGATAATACGCCCGGTATCATCGACCAGTTGCAGATAATCCTTGGCTTCAAAGTGCAATCCTTGTGGCATGTTCAGCCGTTCATTGCCGACAAAGGGTAACAGCTCAGGTGTGTTTTTGCCTTGCATCGCGGCCTGTATCCGCCGTTGAATACTGGTATAGTCTGAGTCTTCTGGGGTTTTGGCTATTCCCGCGCGGATAGGGTTCAAGTCAACATAAGCCATGCAGGCCAATACGGCTGCGTCATCCAATAGCGCCTGGGATTTGAAGCGGCCTTCCCAGAAGCGACCGCTGCATCCGTCTTCCCTATTGGCTTGTCTGGCAATAGGTTCATTGAGCGCCCGCATAAACCAACTGATATCCATCAAACGTTGGCGATAGACTTCAGTGGTTTGTTGCAGGGTGAGATATTCAATATCAGAAAGTGTTTCACCGCGCAGAAAACGCAGGGATAACAGGGTTCCACTGTAAAGCAGGTGCCAACGCTGTAAAACCTGCTCCAATGTCCATTCAGTGGCGGTTTTCAAGTCAACTCTGAGCACCAAGTGCAGATGATTGGACATGACTGCATAGGCACACAAGTCAATGGAAAAGACGGCCACCAGTTCCAATAGACGCGACTCAACCCAATCACGACGATGTTCATAACTCTTGCCGGAATAATCATCAACGCCACACAGAAAGGCGCGACGTACACAGCGGGAGATGCAGTGATAGAAGGGGGTGTCCTCAAGACTGACTTGAGCATATCTTGGCCTCGGCATGGCATCCTTTCCTTTTCAAAGGCTCCATTCAAGCCTAGACAAGGTGAGATAAACCTGCCAAGAATTATGGGTGTCGCCATTTTGAGCCATTTTGTTATTTCCTTTTCCCGGCAACGGACACGGCATCGCGAAAATGTAGCAGTATTCGGA
>NZ_JBICJO010000067.1:0-65716 GCF_043103185.1 Shewanella sp. YQ_9 | reverse complement strand
AAAAATGCCGGTCACGGAGTGGCCGGCATTGCTGAATAGCATGATATCTATTGGCGATTAAAACTTGGCTTCAAGTGCCAGACTGAAATGGCGACCTTCACCGATAGTGACCATCTGGTAATCACCGCCATCCAGATAATCTTTATCGAACAAATTACGTATGTTGGCGCGAACACCCAACTTGGTACCGGCAATATCAAAGGTATAAGCTGCACCTATATCGAAACGTACATAACCGTCTTTGGTGATCTGATTGTTTTTATCAGCAAAGCGCTCACCGACATAAACGGCACCGAAGTTCAGAGCCAGTGCTTCAGTCATCTCATAACGGGTCCAAATATTGGCCGACCATTCAGGAGCATCTATAGGAGTCTTTCCATCCAGTTCATCTCCCGTCTTGTAAGTGGCATCCAGATACATCATGGAACCAGTCATAAACCACTTATCACTTAACTGCCCCTGAGCTCCCATCTCGAAACCCTTGTGATGCTGAGTCCCATCCTGACGGGTAATTTTGCTCTTATCACCTTGAGGGACATCCAAGCTGTGAGTGACAATCCTGTTGTCTATCTTAATATCAAACACAGCAGCGGTCAGCAACAAGCTATTGTCGAACAGCTCCCACTTGGTGCCCAATTCATACTGCTCACCATATTCGGGATCCAGTTCCATACCGTCATTAAGATCCAGTTCGTTATCAACACTTCCTTGAGGAACAAAGCTCTTGGAGTAGTTCAGGTAAATACTGCCATTATCCGTAGGCGAATAGATGATGCCAAACTTGGGAGACGTTGCGCTGTCGGTAACTCCGTCTTCTTTTTGCTCGTCATAGCGTATACCTGCGAGCAGTTTCCACTGTTCATTCAAGCTGATTAAATCCTGAATGTAGACGCCATAGAAGTCATATTCACTAGGGTCACCCTTGGCCACAGAGTGATAATCAAGATCCGGCTTGGCAGGTAGGCCTGTACCAGGAATTACGGTTATGGAGCCGCCGCGGTCGCGACGTTGTTGATAGAAGTAGTCCAGATAATTGGCACCTATCAGCAACTGATGCTCGATACTGCCTGTATTGAAATGACCACTGAAATCCACATATGCAGTCTTGTGCTGCCAATCATCATAACGATCGAAAGGTCTGATGCTATAGCCATCCGTCATCGCATTTTCATTATAAGACGGAGCAGAATCCAAGCGCTGACGCTGGAACTTCTGGTGGTTATATCCCAGCTTCACATTCCAGTCATCGTTGAGATGCCAAACCAAATCGGCTCCCATGTTCTGTACCTTATTATCGGTAAATGCCCAAGGCATATCCCAGATAATGTCTCTGCCACCGATAAGCTCACCTTTTTTATTCAACCAGCCACCCACATCAATCCCGGTCTTATCTTGGGTGTGGTCATATTTCAACGCCAAGGTAATATCGTCGCTGAGATCAAACTCCAGGTTTAAATAGCCCAGCCAACGATCTCTTTCCTGATTTTCACCATCCTGATATTCGCGCCAATATTGGGTGTCCTGCTTAACCAACACTGTGCGATAACGTATGGTTTGAGCTTCGTTTAGGCTACCACCGGCATCCAGCTGAAAGCGGGTAGAGCCATTGTCATCGGTATCAAACCCCAGGTTAAACAGAGTGTCGTAGGTCGGCTTCTTGGTCACCATATTAACCAAGCCACCAGGGCCTGACTGGCCGTAGAGCATACTGGATGGACCTTTGAGTACCTCTACCTGCTGCAGGGTTTCAATTGGTTGTACATAGTGCGACCACTGTTGATGACCATTGATCAAGTAGCCCGACCCAGAGTCCAGTTCAAACCCCCGAATAGAGAAAACCTGCCGGTTCCAACGCTGTGTACCCGCTGTGACCGAAGAGTCATTTACCAATACTTCAGCCAGGTTCGTTGCCAGCTGTTCATCGGTGACAAAGTCGGGGATAACGGTAACGGATTGAGGTGTATCCATCAGATTGATATCACCACGCATCGCACCTGAGGCAACGCCGGTCTTATAATCATTGAAGCTACGGCCGGTAACACTGATGCGTTCAATATCTTCTGGCGCTTGTTCTGCTGCCAGTGGCATTGAAGAGATAGCAGCAACCACAGCCATACCTACACAGGAAAACTTAAACCTCATAATCACCTCATTCTCGATGCCGGACCGGCAATCTGTTCTATTTTTGCCAGCAAATATAAATGAGAAGAATTAGTATTTAAGTTTCTTTACGGATATTTACAATTAAATATGATTGACTTCAAACCCATTCGCGGGTTTGTGAGATAGAAAGCACCCAGATGGGTGCTTTCATTTAAGGGAATTACTTCTTTTGCTTTTGTGGACGCTTCCAGTCCTTGATATGTTTCTGCTTGACCCTGGTAATAACCAGTTCATCAGCGCCGACATCACGGGTTACAGTGGAACCGGCTCCCAGTGTGGCTCCCTTGCCGATAGTGACAGGAGCAACCAGTTGAGTGTCGCTGCCGACAAACACTTCATCTTCAATAACGGTCAGATGTTTGTTGGCGCCATCATAATTGCAGGTAATGGTACCGGCCCCTATGTTTACCCCTTGGCCAATTTGTGCATCTCCGAGGTAAGCCAGATGCCCAGCCTTGGAGCCCACACCGAGTACGGCTTTCTTCATCTCAACAAAATTGCCTATGTGGGCATCTTGCTTAAGTTCAGCGCCCGGACGCAGACGAGCAAACGGGCCGGCACTGGCGCCATCACCCAACTTGGCGCCCTCTACTATGCTGTAAGGCTTAATCTCGGCGTTGTCGGCAATCTCACAATCGATAAGGATTGCCCCGGCGCCTACAGTCACGTTATTACCCAGCACCACTTTACCTTCGAAGATCACATTAACATCTATCATCACATCCATGCCGACGGTCACTTCACCGCGAACATCTATGCGTGCCGGATCTCTTAAGTTGGCACCATCCAGCATCAAGGCTTCAGCACAGCGTTGCTGATAAGCACGTTCCAACGCCGCCAACTGCACCCTGTTATTGGCGCCTTCGGTCTCTATGGAATTAACTGGATGAGCCGTGTCTATGGCCACACCATCTGCGTGAGCCATGGCAATCACATCAGTAAGATAAAACTCGCCCTGAGCATTGTTGTTTTCCAAGCGTCCGAGCCAGTTTTTCAATTGTTTGCCCGGCAATGCCATGATGCCGCTGTTGATCTCATTAATCTTGAGTTGCTCGGCAGTAGCATCTTTTTGTTCGACTATGCCAACCACCTTGCCATGCTCGCGCACCATACGGCCATAGCCGCTTGGGTCATCCAGATGCACTGTCAGTACGGCTACGCCATCGTTTTGCCTGGCAGCAAGCAGGGCTTCCAGAGTTTCCTTGCGGGTGAGGGGAACGTCACCATAGAGCACCAATACAGTGTCATTGTCATCTATCTGGGGAATCGCCTGGGCTACCGCGTGGCCAGTGCCAAGTTGTTCAGCCTGCAGCACAAAGTTAAGCGGTTGCTCGCCCAGTTCCGTCATCAGCTTGTCGCCGCCATAACCGTAAACCAGATTGATCTTGTCGGCATTAAGTGAATGAGCCGTATCAATCACATGCTGCACCATGGGCTTATGGGCAACCTTATGCAGGACTTTAGGCAAATCGGAACGCATCCGGGTCCCTTTCCCGGCGGCGAGAATTACAACATTCAATGACATGGGAGATTCCTTTTCTATAGGCTGGCGCAAGTGTACCGGAATCACAGAAAAAATGCAGCGCTCACGCAGCTTGGAAGCTTGCAAATCTGCTTGAGGCAAGCAGGAATAACAGACACAAAAAAGGCGCCCTGAGGCGCCTTTTTTCAGCAGTGCTGTTATCTGGCAATGTTCTTCTTGATGGTCTCAACGACCCGCAACTGAGCCACGGCCTTAGCCAGTTCAATTGCTGCCGCAGCATAATCGAAGTCAGCACCGGCATCGGCCATGTGGGCCTCAGCACGACGCTTGGCTTCTACTGCAGCCTGCTCGTCAATCTCATCGGCACGCATTACAACATCAGCCAATACGGACACGGAATTGGGTTGAACTTCCAGTAAACCACCTGAAAGGTAAAACACCTCTTCCTGACCATTTTGTTTGACGATGCGCGCCATGCCAGGTTTGATATTGGTCAGCAGCGGAGTGTGACCAGGCATAATACCCAGTTCACCCTCAGAACCTGTTACCTGTAAATGGGCAACAAGGCCTGAGAAGATTTTGCTCTCTGCACTGACGATATCAAGCTGTACTGTCATGGCTGCCATCCCGTTCTCCTTACCAAACTATGCAATATTGCCTAGTTATTTCTTATTGGCTTTCTCAACGGCTTCGTCGATTGAACCAACCATGTAGAACGCTTGCTCTGGCAGGTGATCGAACTCACCGTCCAGAATTCCCTTGAAGCCACGGATGGTTTCTTTCAGGGGCACGTACTTACCTGGAGAACCGGTAAAGACTTCAGCTACGTGGAATGGCTGAGACAGGAAACGCTCGATCTTACGGGCGCGGGATACTGTCATCTTGTCATCATCTGACAACTCGTCCATACCCAGAATAGCGATGATGTCTTTCAGCTCTTTGTAACGCTGCAGAACTGTCTGTACACCGTTTGCCACGTCATAGTGCTCTTGGCCAACAACCTGTGGATCCAGCTGACGAGAGGTGGAATCCAGTGGGTCAACCGCTGGGTAGATACCCAGAGAAGCGATTTGACGAGACAGTACCACAGTCGCATCCAAGTGGGCGAAGGTGGTTGCCGGGCTAGGGTCAGTCAAGTCATCCGCAGGTACGTATACCGCTTGTACCGAAGTGATAGAACCCACTTTGGTAGAAGTAATACGTTCTTGCAGAACACCCATCTCTTCAGCCAGTGTTGGCTGATAACCCACAGCAGAAGGCATACGACCCAGCAGTGCCGATACTTCGGTACCAGCCAGGGTGTAACGGTAGATGTTGTCAACGAACAACAGTACGTCACGACCTTCGTCACGGAACTTCTCGGCCATAGTCAGACCGGTCAGAGCAACACGCAGACGGTTACCTGGTGGCTCGTTCATCTGACCGTACACCATGGCTACCTTGTCCAGTACGCCTGAGTCTTTCATCTCGTAGTAGAAGTCGTTACCTTCACGGGTACGCTCACCTACACCGGCGAATACTGACAGACCTGAGTGGGCTTTAGCGATGTTGTTGATCAGTTCCATCATGTTAACTGTCTTACCAACACCCGCACCACCGAACAGACCTACTTTACCACCCTTGGCGAACGGACATACCAGGTCAATAACCTTGATGCCGGTTTCCAGCAATTCAGTGGTGTTAGATTGCTCTTCATAAGAAGGAGCATCACGGTGGATGATATAACGCTCATCTTCACCGATAGCGCCCGCTTCATCCACAGGCTCACCCAGAACGTTCATGATACGGCCAAGGGTCGCAGCCCCAACCGGAACGGAAATTGGTGAACCAGAGTTTTCTACCTCGATACCACGACGCAGACCATCGGAAGAACCCATGGCGATGGTACGAACTACACCACCACCCAGCTGTTGCTGAACTTCCAGCACCAAGCCTTTACAGGCGCCTTCGCCTGTGATCTTCAGAGCGTCATATACCTGAGGTACGGCATCTTGTGGAAACTCAACGTCCACAACCGCGCCAATCACTTGGACAACAGTACCTGTGCTCATGATTAATCCTCTAAAACTTGTATTCGTTACCCAGCCTAAACCGCGGCTGCACCTGACACAATTTCCGACAGCTCTTGCGTAATCGCCGCCTGACGGGCCTTGTTGTATACCAGTTGCAGATCATCGATCAGCGTGCCGGCGTTGTCTGTTGCTGCCTTCATGGCCACCATACGGGCAGCCTGCTCGGAAGCAATGTTTTCAACGACACCCTGATACACCTGAGACTCCACATAACGAACCAAAAGCTTGTCCAACAAGACCTTTGGATCTGGCTCATAGATGTAGTCCCAGCGATGCGCTACGTCATCTTCGTCTGATTTAGGCAAAGGTAGCAGCTGCTCGATCACAGGAGTCTGCGTCATGGTATTAACAAACTTGTTGAATACCACATACAGACGATCCAGCTTGCCTTCGTTGTAAGCCTGGAGCATTACCCGCACAGTACCAATTAGGTCAGCGAGCTTGGGAGCATCACCTAAACCTGAAGCATGGGCCTGTACCTTGCCACCAAAGCTCTTGAAAAACTGAACACTGCGAGCACCGATAGGGCAGAATTCAACTTCTACACCTTGCTCTTTCCAGCTTTTCACGTCTGCGACAACCTTTTTGAACAGGTTGACGTTCAGACCACCACAAAGGCCACGGTCGGTTGCCACTACTATGTAACCAACCCGCTTGGGTTCTCTCACCTCCAGGTAGGGGTGTTTGTACTCCAGAGAACCTTGAGCGACGTGACCGATCACCTTACGCATGCTCTCCGCATATGGACGGCTTGCAGCCATGCGGTCCTGCGCCTTGCGCATTTTGCTGGCTGCCACCATTTCCATGGCGGACGTGATCTTCTGAGTGTTTTTCACACTCGCGATCTTGGTTTTAATCTCTTTAGCGCCGGCCATCTCTACTCTCCAATCTGGACCTGAGGTGCCTTATGACACCTCGCATGTATTTACCAGGTTTGGGTTGCCACGAACTTGTCGAGACCAGCCTTCAGCTCAGCTTCGATTTCGGCATTGTAATCGCCGCTATCGTTGATCAGCTTCATCAGCTCAGCATGCTCGCCGTTCATGAAAGAGAGCAGAGCGGCTTCGAAGTCACCGATCTTCTTCAGCTCAATACCTTTCAGGTAGCCTTTTTCAGCTGCAAAAATAGATACAGCTTGGTCAGCTACGCTCATAGGAGCGTATTGCTTTTGCTTCATCAGTTCGGTTACACGCTCACCGTGCTCCAACTGGGCACGAGTTGCATCGTCAAGGTCAGACGCAAACTGTGAGAACGCAGCAAGCTCTCGATACTGTGCCAGAGCAGTACGGATACCGCCGGACAGTTTCTTGATGATCTTGGTCTGAGCCGCACCACCTACACGAGAAACAGAGATACCTGGGTTAACCGCTGGACGCAGGCCAGAGTTGAACAGGTCGGTTTCAAGGAAGATCTGACCGTCGGTAATAGAAATTACGTTGGTCGGTACGAACGCAGATACGTCACCTGCCTGGGTTTCAATAATTGGCAGAGCGGTCAAAGAACCCGTCTTGCCTTTTACTTCACCATTGGTGAACTTCTCAACGTACTCTTCGTTCACGCGGGAAGCACGTTCCAGCAGACGAGAGTGCAGATAGAATACGTCACCTGGGTAAGCTTCACGGCCTGGTGGACGCTTCAGCAGCAGGGAGATCTGACGGTAAGCAACAGCCTGCTTGGACAGGTCATCGTAAACGATCAGAGCATCTTCACCGCGGTCACGGAAATATTCACCCATGGTACAACCAGAGTATGGTGCCAGGTACTGCAGGGCAGCTGCTTCAGAAGCAGTAGCAACCACAACAATAGTGTTGGCCAGAGCACCGTGCTCTTCCAGCTTGCGTACTACGTTGGCAATAGTAGAAGCCTTCTGGCCTACTGCAACGTACACACACTTGATGCCGGAATCTTTCTGGTTGATGATGGCGTCAATAGCCATCGCAGTTTTACCGGTTTGACGGTCACCGATGATCAGCTCACGCTGACCACGACCGATAGGGATCATGGCATCAACCGCTTTATAACCGGTTTGCACCGGTTGAGATACGGATTGACGCTCAATAACACCAGGAGCAATCATTTCAACAGGTGCAAAACCATCGTTGTCGATTGGTCCTTTACCGTCGATTGGCTCACCCAGGGTGTTAACAACACGTCCCAGCAGACCACGACCCACTGGAACTTCCAGAATACGGCCAGTGGTTTTAACTTTTACGCCCTCAGCCAGATCGGCATAAGGACCCATAACTACGGCACCTACAGAATCACGTTCAAGGTTCAACGCGATTGCATAACGGTTGCCAGGCAGTTCGATCATCTCACCCTGCATTACATCGGCCAGGCCGTGAATGCGGATGATGCCGTCACTGACCGAAACGATAGTACCTTCGTTGCGGGCTTCACTGACGACTTCGAACTGCTCGATCCGCTGCTTAATCAGATCGCTGATTTCAGTGGAATTCAGTTGCATGCTCAAACTCCCAATTACGACTGCAGCTTATCAGACAGGCGGTTCAATTTACCGCGGATGGATCCGTCTATAACCAGATCCCCTGCCTTGATAATTACACCGGCGATAAGCTCGGCGTTGACGCTGCAATTCAGCTTAACTTTGCGTGCGAGACGTTTCTCTAAAGAAACACTGATCTGCTGTTGCTGCTCAGAGCTAAGCTCAGTAGCAGACACCACGCTGGCTTCGATTTCCTTAGCCCATTCGTGGCGAAACTCAGCATAGAGCTGAGATACAGCAGGCAGTACCTCCAAGCGACCGTTTTCAGCCATTACCTTGATCAGATTTTGACCGTGATCATCAATTTGCTCGCCACAGATATTGATAAAGAGTGCAGCTAGCTTATTGCTGGACATAGATCCAGCCAGCAGTGGCTTCATGGATTCGTTTTCACTCACCATTGCCGCGAAATCGAGCATTTCTGCCCAGTTTTCTACTGCTTGATGTTCAACAGCAAAGTCAAAAGCTGCCTTAGCGTAAGGGCGAGCAATGGTGGTTAACTCAGCCATAACTCAACTCCCTTATCAAATTTCAGCAACTAGTTTATTAACTATGTCGCTTTGGGCGGCTTCATCAATCGAACGCTCGAGGATCTTCTCTGCACCAGTGATGGCAAGAGTAGCAACCTGCTTACGCAGTTCCTCTTTCACGCGATTACGTTCAGCTTCAATTTCTGCTTTACCCTGAGCAATGATTTTCGCACGCTCAGCGTCTGCTTCAGCTTTGGCTTCGTCAATAATCTGAGCCTTGCGCTTGTTGGCAGACTCAATGATTTCGTTGGCTGTAGCCTTGGCGTCTTTCAGTTGGTCAGTCGCTTTCGCTTGAGCCAACTCCAGGTCTTTTGCTGCACGGTCAGCGTCAGCAAGACCATCAGCAATCCTTTTCTGGCGCGCTTCGATGGCATTCATCAAAGGGGGCCATACAAACTTCATGCAGAACCACACGAAGATAATAAAGGCGACCGTCTGACCGATTAGGGTAGCGTTGATATTCACAACAGCCTCCTATTTAGAGTTAAGACAGAAGCGTTTATTACAGCATTGCACCCAGTGGGTTAGTAAACAGCATGTAAAGTGCAATACCTACACCGATCATGGTTACGGCGTCGAGCAGACCCGCTACGATGAACATCTTAACTTGCAGCATAGGAGCCATTTCTGGTTGACGCGCAGCGCCTTCCAGGAACTTACCACCCAAAAGGCCGAAACCGATAGCGGTACCCAGTGCACCCAAACCAATGAGCAGAGCAACAGCAATTGCAGTAAAGCCCAGAATCGTTTCCATCTGTATCTCCAGTATCTAAATCTATGTTAGTTGATGATTTAGTTAAAAAATTTCTTCAGCAGTCCTTAATGATCTTCATGAGCCATGCTTAGGTAAACGATAGTCAGCATCATGAAAATAAACGCTTGCAGCGTGATAACCAGAATATGGAAGATCAGCCAGCCCAGTTGCAGAGTCACACCCAGAGCGGCAATCGCCAAGTTGGCACCATACATCAGCGCAATAAGGATGAAGATCAACTCACCTGCATACAAGTTACCAAAAAGACGTAGCCCCAATGAAATGGGCTTAGCTATCAAGGTAACTATTTCGAGCAGGAAGTTGACGGGTATCATTGCCCAATGGTTGAAGGGCTGTAGCGTCAGTTCTTTCGCAAAACCTGACACACCTTTGACCTTGATGCTGTAGTAAATAATCAGCACAAACACGCCCAACGCGAGGCTGAAAGTGATGTTAAGGTCAGTAGTCGGTACTATTTTCAGATAAGGCACACCAGCCAGAGAGGCCGCATGTGGTACCCAGTCAACGGGCACCATATCCATGAGATTCATCATGAATACCCACATGAAAATAGTCAGAGCAAGAGGTGCTATCAAGGCATTGCGACCATGGAATGTATCTTTAACGCTGTTGTCGACAAACTCGACGATCATTTCGATAAAGCATTGAAGCTTACCGGGAACGCCAGAAGTTGCCTTTTTGCCAACGCTGCGGAACAACCACAGAAACAGCACGCCAAGACCAACCGAAAAGAGCAATGAATCAACGTGCCATGTCCAGAAACCTTCACCAACGGTAAGGTTGGTAAGGTGATGCTGGATATAGCCCTGCGGTGTTAATGCTTCACCAGATGCAGCCATGATTCATCCCACTTAACTTTGCTTGAAGTACAAAGGAGCTGCCCAATGCACTACCAACGCCAGTACATAGCAAACAAAAAGGGGCATAAATGCGACCTTTAAATTGATAAATACCAGCGAAAACAATGCTATTGTTAACAGCAACTTTACCGCTTCCCCCCAGTAAAAGCCTTTGAGAACTTTACCGGCAGCGCTTGCTCCCATATGGGAAAAAGCCAGGGTCGCGAATACAAAATTAGGGAGCACAGCTATGGCAGTTCCTGCCAAAGCAGAATAGCCAAACTGGGCTCCCCACACGGCGAAAAAGATAATTGAAGCACCCCCAGCTATCGCCGCCTGCATCATCACCAACTTATAGGCTGACCAACGGCCACGACGCGCTAAAACCTTACTCAATCATTCTTCTCCGCATTACTACTTTTTGTTTCGATGACCGGACTACAAATATCCGTATGGAGTCGAGGTACAAAAAGCTTGCGAAAGTATACCTTTTCAAGTCTTCTTTGCAACTTTGAGATAAGTAAAAACCTCACCTTTTAACGTGATACAGACCCAAATTCGTATAAATGCAATATTAACAAACGTCACAAATTTACACTAAAAAGCGTTAACCACGTTTTTTTAATGGATTTTGGCAAGAATACCGTCTAATTCAGCCAGATTTTGATAGTTAATTACAATTTTTCCCTTTCCCTTACTACCGTGGGAAATGGAAACTTTTGCGCCTAACCTCTCAATTAACTGACTCTCCAGACGGGCAACATCGGTATCTTTTACAGGCTTTTCGGCCTCTTTGGCAGGATTTAAGACCTTATTTACCAATCGTTCGGTTTCACGAACGGTCAATTCCTTCGCCACCACCAATCGGGCAACAGAAGTTTGCTCTTCACCTTGCAAGGCCAGCAAGGCTCGGGCATGACCCATTTCGATATCACCATACTCCAACAACCGCTTTACCGGTTCATTCAGACCATTGAGCCGCAGCAGGTTCGAAACGGTAGCCCGGGATTTTCCCACAGCATCAGCTATTTGTTGGTGAGTGAGATCAAATTCTTCGATCAAGCGGTTAAGCGCAATGGCTTCTTCCATGGCATTGAGGTCTTCCCGCTGAATATTTTCAATCAGGGCAATAGCCACGGCAGCCTCATCGGCAACCTGTTTGACTATGCAGGGCACCTTGTCCAGCTTGGCAATTTGCGCCGCGCGCCAGCGACGTTCACCGGCGATGATTTCGTATTTGTCATCGCTGATCTTACGCACCACAATGGGCTGAATGACTCCCTGAGCCTTGATGGATTCGGCCAGCTCTTCCAGAGCCTCGGGCGACATGTCTTTACGGGGTTGATACTTGCCGGGCTGCAGCAGATCCACATCCAGGGTAAGCAGAGTTTCGCCGGCATCAACCTTGGATTGCTCGGCATCATCTCGCTTCTTGCTCGCCGCATGGCTGGTACTCAAAAGTGCGTCCAGGCCCTTGCCCAGACCCCGTTTTTTCGGTGTCATGCTCATTCCTTTATGCCTGTTTCGCTTGCGGGTTCTGTTCGGAGCGGCGAATAATTTCGCCGGCTAAAGCCAAATAAGCCTTGGCGCCGGCGCTGCTCTTGTCATAGTACATCGCCGGTGCGCCAAAACTCGGCGCCTCGGCCAAGCGAATATTTCTTGGGATAACAGTGCGGTAAACCTTGTCACCGAAATGCTGTTTCAGCTGATCGGAAACATCGTTGGCCAGACGGTTTCGGGGATCGTACATGGTTCTCAGTATCCCCTCGATCCCGAGTTTGGGATTGACCATGGCCGCCAGCTTGGAAATAGTATCCATCAGGGCGGTCAAGCCTTCCAGGGCATAGTACTCACACTGCATGGGAACCAGTACTGAGTCGGCCGCCGACATGGCGTTTACTGTCAACATATTCAGCGAAGGAGGGCAGTCGATAAAGATGAA
Organism: Shewanella sp. YQ_9; assembly: GCF_043103185.1. Classification (NCBI taxonomy): domain Bacteria; kingdom Pseudomonadati; phylum Pseudomonadota; class Gammaproteobacteria; order Alteromonadales; family Shewanellaceae; genus Shewanella; species Shewanella sp. YQ_9. The sequence goes on along the minus strand of NZ_JBICJO010000067.1, from coordinate 53,406 downwards.
GTCGTACTCATCCTGTACTTTTGCCAAGGCATTGCGCAAGCGAATCTCTCTGGCAAAGAACTCCATCAATTTGATTTCGGCGGCAGTCACATCACCGTTGGCGGCAACGAGATCGTATTTCCCGGCTGTGTTACGCACAACGACTTCGTCAAAACTCTTTTCTTCCACCAGCAACTCGTAGGCGGTGTTTTCAACTTCGTACTTGTCGACACCACTCCCCATGGTGGCATTGCCCTGGGGATCCAGATCGATCAATAGCACCCGCCGCTTGGTTGCCGCCAAAGAGGCTGCCAAATTAACACAAGTTGTTGTTTTTCCAACGCCACCTTTCTGGTTGGCTACGGCAATAATTCTCGCCACACTGTCACCTTGTCTGTCAATTTTGTTATTGATGCCCGGTTCCGTTTGCATCAAGTTGCTTGATACGCCAGCCAATTGCAAGGCATTCAAACCTGGGGAGCTATGATCAGCAGATGTCTCTGTTCATCCAATTTAGGAACCTTGAGTTCGATGGATTCCCTGATGCTGTATCCCTCAGGGATCCCGGTCAACTCATCAGGGTTCAACTGCCCTTTAAGGGCATAGAATACCCCATTTTGCGCCGGCAAATGCTGACACCAGCTTAACATGTCTGCCACTGAGGCAAAGGCGCGACTGAGCACCCCATCAAACCCTTGTGGATCCTGAAAGGCTTCCACCCGGCTCTCAACCGACTGTATATTTTTTAATTTGAGTTCAATCTGAACCTGTTTTTGAAAACGGATCCGCTTGCCCAGGCTATCGAGCAGCACAAATTCTTTATCCGGATTCAAAATCGCCAGCGGAATACCTGGTAACCCAGGGCCAGTACCCACATCAATAAAACGCTGCCCCTTGAGATGAGGGGAGACGACCAGGCTATCCATGATATGCCGGATAAGCATCTGCTCAGGATCGCGCACCGAGGTCAGGTTATAGGCCTTGTTCCATTTGTTGAGCATGGCAACAAAACCGAGCAGTTGTTGCTGCTGTTCATCCGATACATTGAGGCCAGTCTCTGCCAGATATGTTTTTAACTGTGCTGCAAGCACGGGTATTCTCCCCAGAAAAATACTGCGGGGCTATTATGCGGCCCCAAAACGGCCAAGGGAAGCATCCACTGCTTCCCCGGCTCTGGAATAGTTCACGGTATCAGGCCGAGCGGCGCAGTAATCCCCGTTTTTTCAGATGCACCAGCAAAATGGAGATGGCTGCCGGAGTTACCCCCGAGATCCTGGAAGCCTGGCCTATGGTTTCCGGTTTATGGGCATTGAGTTTGGCGATCACTTCATTGGACAAGCCCGGCACTTCGTTGTAATCGAGCTCCAGCGGCAGGCCGGTATTTTCGTTGCGCTGCGCTTTGGCGATCTCTTCCTGCTGGCGCTGAATATAACCGGCATATTTAACCTGGATCTGCACCTGTTCAGCGGCTTGACGATCCTCAAGACCCGGTCCAAAGCCTTCGATCCCCATAAGCTTGTCATAATCCAACTCAGGACGACGCAACAGCTCTTCAAACGAGGCTTCGCGAGATATTGGCGTATTGAGATGCGGATTCAGCGCTTCAACCAGAGGTGAATTCACATGGATCCATTGACTGCGCAGGCGTTGCAGCTCAGATTCAATCGCCTCAACCTTGGCAGAGAACTTGGCCCAGCGTTGATCGTCAACCAAGCCCAACTCACGACCTTTCTCGGTCAGGCGCAGATCAGCATTGTCTTCACGCAGCAGCAAGCGGTATTCGGCGCGACTGGTGAACATGCGATAGGGCTCTTTGGTGCCCAGAGTCGAGAGGTCGTCCACCAACACACCGAGATAAGCCTGATCACGTCTAGGTGCCCAGGCGTCTTTGCCTTGTACCTGCAAAGCTGCATTCATGCCCGCCAGCAAACCTTGAGCTCCGGCTTCTTCATAACCTGTGGTCCCGTTGATCTGACCGGCAAAGAACAGCCCATCTATAGTTTTGGTTTCCAGCGAATTTTTCAGATCTCGGGGATCAAAATAATCATATTCGATGGCATAGCCTGGACGCATGATCTCGGCATTTTCCATCCCCTTGATCGAGCGAACCAAGGCAATTTGTACATCGAATGGCAAACTGGTGGAGATACCATTGGGGTATAACTCATTGGTATTGAGCCCCTCGGGTTCAATAAAGATCTGGTGAGAACTCTTGTCGGCAAAGCGATGGATCTTGTCTTCAATCGATGGACAGTATCTCGGACCTATACCTTCGATAACCCCTGAATACATGGGACTTCGATCCAAGCCACCACGAATGATTTCATGGGTTTTCTCATTGGTATGAGTGATATAGCAAGAAATTTGCTGTGGATGCTGACTCACATCTCCGATAAAAGACATCACAGGAAGAGGATTATCCCCCTGCTGTTCAGTCATCTGCTGGAAGTTGACGCTGCGGGCATCGATACGCGGTGGTGTACCTGTCTTAAGACGGCCAACCCGAATAGGCAACTCCCTGAGTCTGTGGGCCAGGGCGATCGCCGGAGGATCACCGGCACGACCACCACTGTAGTTTTCCAGACCTATGTGGATCTTGCCACCGAGGAAAGTGCCGGCAGTCAACACCACTGCAGGTGCTTCAAAAGCCAGCCCCATCTGGGTGACAACCCCTATGACTCTGTTGTTTTCAACAACCAGATCGTCAACAGCCTGTTGAAAGATCCTTAAGTTAGGTTGGTTTTGTAATATCTGTTGGATCTTTTGCCGATACAAGGCTCGATCCGCTTGGGCTCTGGTAGCTCTTACCGCTGGACCCTTACTTGAATTCAGGGTTCTGAATTGGATCCCGGCATAGTCAGTTGCTGTTGCCATGGCGCCACCCAAGGCATCTATCTCTTTAACCAAGTGCCCTTTACCTATACCCCCTATAGCCGGGTTACAGGACATCTGACCCAAAGTGTCAATATTGTGGGTCAGGAGTAGGGTATTGACACCCATTCTGGCAGCAGCCAATGCGGCTTCAGTTCCGGCATGACCACCACCTACAACAATTACATCAAACCGTTCATGAAAACGCATAGATTTACCTTTGGCTGGGTAAGGGATGAAAAAGGAATATCAGCCGATCATTTTAGCATCTGTAATGATGCAGGTGAATGCTCTATTTTGTGCTCTTGGATCGCAGGGGATCAGGCTTATAGATCTTAAGATCTTTATATAGATCTTCTTATTGTGTTTACTATTAGGATCGCACTTTGCTGTGGGTAAGGCTTATTGTTTATTTAAAACAACAGCTTAAATTGAAATGATCCTGTGATCTGTTGGCGATCTATCTCCATTAAAGCTGGGGATAGATCGCGATCTTATCCACAAGGCGGATCTGGGCCGTATCGAGGATCTGATTCATACAAAGATTGATCAGATCAAAATAAAGTATTATCCACAGAGTTATGTTTTTTAGACTTAATCTGTGGGTAAGTTAGATCTAAATTGTGAGTACTTGATGCTTTATTCAGGTTGAAAAGCATTTTATAACTCGGGCAGCCAGTCGTCGAGCCATGCCAATGCTGGATCTTCCGGTACGGGATCGTACTGAACATCGATCTGGATCTTATCCACATAGGGCTTGGCTCCCTTGGCGCTCAGTTGCTGTAGCAGCTTTTCCGGGCCTTGGCAGAAAGTGTCGTAACTCGAGTCGCCGATCGCACATAAAGCATACCGACAGTCCTGCAGGTTTTGGTTTGACTGGAGTAATTCCTGATAGAAGGGCTGCAAATTGTCCGGAAGATCGCCGGCCCCGTGGGTGGAGGAAACGATCAACCAAAGGGCTTTGGGATCCAGTTGCCCCAACTGTGGGGTTAAGTACAGGCTTGTCTGGTGGCCGTTTTGTTCAAGCTTATTGATGAGTTCTTCGGCGACATATTCGGCTCCTCCCAAGGTGGTTCCAACTAATACTTCGACTTTCGCCATGATAATCCTCTCTGTATGTAGCGCCTGGCGCCTTGATTTAATCGGCCCATATTAATCCAATTTGCGGTGACAGACAGCCTTGGGTAACCTGAGTTTGGGCACTATTGCATTGATCCTGTTGTAGGCTCTTTCTGCGCTTGAGGCTGATATGAAACTGAAGTGGTTGCTGATCTTCCCGTTGCTTTCTTTGCTGGTGATACTAGGGGGATGGCATTGGTTGTTTACCGTACCGGCAGATGTTCAACTGCAATCTGATGGGGTTGATTCCAATACCGGCGCGGCCTGTATCCAAACGCCAACGGCAAAGGCGCTGGATAAGAATGGTGAGTTTGGCGTGTTGATCTGGAATATTCAGAAGCAGCAAAACGGCCTGTGGCGTTCTCGTCTCGATGATTTTACAACAGGCAGGCAGTTGGTGCTGCTGCAGGAAGCCAGTCTGGATCCCGGCATGTACCTTTATTTGAGTGCTGCGCAGTGGTTTTGGCGTTTCGCCAACGCTTTCAGTGTATTGGATACCCCGGCCGGAGTGATGAATCTGTCACGCAGCGCTCCCTTGAGCAGTTGTGGCTACCGCACTCTTGAGCCCTGGTTGCGTTTGCCCAAGACGGCCTTGGTCGCTGAATATCCTTTGTCTGATGGTACATTATTGACTGTGGTAAATGTCCATGGAATTAACTTCAGTGTCGGTATCGAGGAATATCGGCAGCAACTTAAGTCTTTGACTGAAGCCCTGGCTGAGGAAAGAGTAGTGGGGCCTATTATTCTGGCGGGTGATTTCAATACCTGGAGTGAGGAACGCAGTATGTTGCTGGCCGCCTTCGCTTCCTCTTTGGGATTGAATGAGGCTCATTTTGGCGAGGATAACAGGGTAAGAGTTCTGGGGTATCCTTTGGATCATCTCTTTTATCGAGGATTGAAACCCAAAGAGCTGTATGTGCCGGAAACAGATGTGTCGGATCACAATCCTATGGTCGCCAGCTTTGTGATTGCCGAGCGCTAGGCCCTAAGTAACTCATGTTTCCCTGACATCTGTTCCTCCAAAAAAGGGCCTGTGACCGAAGTAGCGGAAGTCAGCATTCCTAACGGAGGGCCCTGATAGATTATCTTTCCGCCATGTTTTCCGGCTCCCGGGCCCATTTCTATTACGTGGTCGGCATTGGCTATCATCTCAAGATTATGCTCGACGATTATCACTGTTTTTCCTTGATCTGCGAGTAAGGTAAACAGCTCGAGCAGGCGCTCGACATCGGCCATATGCAGACCTGGGTTCATCAAAGACATAAATGCCTCCGCTTCGTTCCAGTTCTGCTGCCAGTTTGAGTCTCTGCCTTTCACCTCCGGATAAAGTGGACAGCCGCTGACCTATCTGTATGTAGCCGAGTCCTACCTGAATCAGGCGTGTCAGTGCATTTACTATTTTCGTCTGGTGCTTGAATACCTGCAGAACCTCTTGCGGGCGCATGTTCATTATCTGAACGATAGATTTTCCAGCGACTCAAATGGTGCCGGCTTCCCCGCTGTATCCCGAACCTTGGCAGGTTTCACACATAGACTCAATAGTTTCAAGAAACGCAAGATCTGTGCGTACAACACCTCGTCCTTTACATGCAGGGCAAGCCCCGGCTGCATTGTTACTGAATAGACCGACAGCTTTGCCACTCTGCCTGGCGAAATGGCGACGTATATCATCCAGGATACCGAGATAGCTGGCAGGGGTTGAACGGGAGGATGCGCGAAGATCATCTTGATCAATCACCACCACGTCTGCATAAAGGCGGGGCAATATCCTATTGGCTAACATCGATTTCCCCGAGCCTGCGACACCGGCAACCACGGTTACGACCCCGAGGGGAATATCGACCGACAGATCATGAACATTGAACATAGACTGATGCTCAAGCTTGAGCCAACCTGAGTTTTTACGCTGTGATACTCTTGGAGAACTTTTTCGGCGCAAGCCTTGGCCTGTCATGGTATCTGCTTGTTTGAGCCCTATAAAAGGGCCTTGATAAACTACCTGACCACCCGCTTCTCCGGCCCCAGGGCCCATATCGATAACATGATCGGCAATGGCAATTACATCTGGGTCATGTTCAACTATGAGGACACTATTTCCCTTATTCCGCAGGCGAGTGAGTAAATTGGCGAGTTGACGGACATCGCGGGCATGCAGCCCGACGCTGGGTTCATCAAAGATATATGCAATATCGCTGAGACTACTGCCAAGGTGGCGGATCATCTTGATCCGTGAGACTCACCACCTGACAGACCTGATGTCTCTATTCAAATTAAATTTGTTGTTTGGGTGTGGGTACGTCTGCTACTGATATTCTGCCTTCCACAAAGTCAGAGGTTCGGCAGAGCACCATTGCCAGAATTTCTTCTCCACCAAGTCACTTGCCGCGGCAGCATCCCGCCCCTCAAACAAGCGCCAGTTTTCCTCTGCAGATTTCAGGGCATACTGTCTCAAGTGACCGGTGACCCTCTCGAAATCGGATGGCTCGAGAAGAAATATGCTGCCATCCCTGTAAGACTCCCAAGGTACCTGATCTTTAGGTTGTCGTTGATGATTCTGGAAGAACGCCTCGCTGTAGATGCTGGCCGAACCACCCGCAGACACACAGTCGCCCCAACGTTGGCAGCGAAAGAAAAACTCGTCCTCTGCCTCGGCAGTGCCTGTTAGCTCTCTATAGGGGCAAGCTGTTTCCCAAGGCTTATTGATATTGGCCTCGGCCACACCTTGGCGCGCAAACTCTATCTCATGGGGCTTGGGGAACCTGTCCATCAGTAATTGCGCTGGTTCGCCACTCTCGTCTGCCATCAAAATGGAGGTAGTTCCCAAAAGGAACACACCGAGCGCGACGCGGGTGAAAGTTGACTTTGAAAACGATGGCATCAAGCGAAATGACATTCTACAACCCTCTGAAGGACTAAGTTATTTATCCAGAAACAGGAATAGGCCGTTTATAACTATGGCCTTTATCCTTACTTGTGCTGGTTACTTACGAGTACTGCCCTTTGAAGCAGTCTCGTTGTAAGCGTTCAAGCCACCAGCCTTGGCAGTGCTCCGCCTCAGGGTTTGTTGATTTGGCTGTAATGGCAATTAGAGCAACAATTTCGATATACCAAGTCGTACCGTGACCGTGAAATTTTCGTGGTATATAGCTTCAACCCCTTGAAGCAATTGATAGTCATTTAGCGGTTATTATTAGAGCAATCCTTCGATGACTCAATTGCCCTTGGGAATAAAAATTACTCAGGCATACACCCTGAAGGATTAATTCATTAGTATGATGACATCATATTAATCAATTCTTTAAGGTTATTTTTCGATAAATATGTAGGAGATGCATTTTCACTGTGTTCGGTGAAATTTTCAGTTTGGCGATTTAGGTGAAAGTAATCAATGAAGCTAGCTGAACGCTTGGTTCGATTCTCAAATCTATGCTTCTGAGATTGCCACTCAACCAGTCGTTTTCGGCGAGAAGCATATGTTCTTTATTGTGTTGGCGCTGGGTAGGTTTTTGGGGGGCGTCGTGATTTTTTATATTTAGACTCCACTTGGGCCCCAATCAGTGCGAGTAGCATGTCATGGAGCCCAAATGGGGACTAGATTTGGCAACAAACGGAAAATGACGAACTAATAAAATCAGTGGGTTATCTGCTATCGTTTGCTGTTGTTTTCCGTTATTTGCCCACTTTATTTCCCAATACAGAAACTGGAAAAAATTCTTCCCAGTAAATCATCAGAGGTAAATTGGCCTGTGATCTCGGCCAGAGCCTGTTGAGTCATGCGCAGTTCTTCGGCCAGCAGCTCACCTGCCTGATAGACTTCCAGCTGTACTTTGCCCTGCTGCAGATGTTCACCGGCGACTTCCAGGGCTTCCAGGTGACGGCGACGGGCGATAAAACCGCCTTCCAGGTTACTTTGATAGCCCATCAGGTTCTTGAGGTGCTGTTTCAGCGCATCGACCCCGAGTCCGGTTTTGGCTGAGATCCTAAAGACGTCATAGCCTTTCTCTTCGCAGGGGCTCAGTGACTCACCGGTCAAATCCGCCTTATTACGTACCACAGTGACGCCGAGGTTTTCCGGCAGGCGATCAATAAAGTCCGGCCAGATTTCATGGGGATCAATCGCTTGGGTTTCTGTGCCATCTACCATAAACAGCACTCTGTCGGCGGTGGCGATTTCGGCCCAGGCTCTTTCTATCCCTATCTGTTCCACTGTGTCAGTGGTGTCGCGCAGGCCAGCTGTGTCTATGACATGCAGTGGCATGCCATCCAAGTGGATATGCTCCCGCAATACATCCCTTGTGGTGCCGGCTATTTCGGTGACAATCGCCGACTCTTTTCCCGCCAGGGCGTTGAGCAGACTGGACTTACCGGCGTTGGGGCGGCCGGCTATCACTACTTTCATCCCTTCGCGGATGATAGCGCCCTGTTTGGCACTGGCCTGTACCAAGTCCAGTTTATCTATGATGCGATAAAGGGCATTGGCAATCTTACCGTCGGAGAGGAAATCCACCTCTTCATCGGGAAAGTCGATGGCGGCCTCGACATAAAGACGCAGATTGGTAACCTGTTCCACCAACTCATGCACTTCGCGGGAAAACTCGCCTTGGAGTGATTGCAGTGCGCTCTTGGCGGCCTGTTCACTGGTGGCATCGATAAGATCGGCAATCGCTTCTGCCTGGGTCAGATCCAGCTTGTCATTCATAAAGGCCTGTTCGCTGAACTCCCCAGGGCGTGCCAAGCGGATCCCCTCGACTTCGAGGACTCGCTTAATCAGCATGTCCATGACGATTTGGCCTCCATGGCCCTGAAGTTCCAGTACGTCTTCACCGGTAAAGGAATTCGGGCCTTTGAAGAACAGGGCGATCCCCTGATCCAGCACTTCTCCATGACTTCCCTTGAAATCACAGTAATCGGCATATCTTGGCTTGGGCTGGTGGCCCAGCAATGCCTGTGCAACGGCTTGGGCCTTGGGCCCCGAGACTCTGACTATGCCTACACCACCGCGGCCTGGAGCGGTGGCCTGTGCCACGATAGTATCTGTTGTCACTGCATTAACCCTTGAAAACGTATTTATAAAAGCAAAAGGCGACCCTTAGGCCGCCTTTGATCATTTGACCCAAAATCGGCTTATTTTAAGCCTTTTTTCTCCAGGCCGGCATAGATAATCTTCTGCTGGATAATGGCAACTATGTTACCCACCAACCAGTAGAGTACCAGACCGGATGGGAACCAGAGGAAGAACACAGTAAAGATTACCGGCATCCATTGCATCATCTTCTGCTGCATAGGATCCATGGTCGGTGCCATTGGCTGCATTTTTTGCATCAGGAACATGGAAACACCCATCAGCAGCGGCAGAATGTAGTAAGGATCCTGTACCGACAGATCGTCAATCCACAGCATGAACGGCGCATGACGCAGTTCAACACCTTCCATCAGTACCCAGTAAAGGGCAATAAAGATAGGCATTTGCAGCAAGATAGGCAGACAGCCACCCATAGGGTTCACTTTTTCCTTCTTGTACAACTCCATCATAGCCTGGCCCATCTTCTGGCGATCATCACCGAATTTGTCCTTCAGCTCCTGCAGTTTTGGTTGCAGGTTACGCATCTTGGCCATGGAGGTGTATTGCGCCTTGGTCAGCGGGAACAGAATACCGCGCACCGTCAGGGTGATCAGTATGATGGCCAAGCCCCAGTTACCCACTATTGACTGGAAGAACATCAGCAGCTTGTAGATAGGTACAGCCAGCCACCAGAGGAAGCCATAATCTACAACCAGGTTAAGGGTATCAGACAGCTCGGACAGGGCGGCTTGATCCTTTGGACCTACGTAGAAGTCGGCGCTCAGGGTCATTTCAGTGCCCGGGGCTACTGTCTTTGGCTCACCCAGGTAGCCAATGTTGGCGGTTCCTGAGCTCTCTCTGGTGAATATGGTGTTGGTTTCATTCTTTGGTGGAACCCAGGCTGACACAAAGTAGTGTTGCAGCATGGCGGCCCAGCCACCTTTGGTTTCCTTCTCCAGATCCTTTTCCTGGATATCGTCAAACTTGTACTTCTCGTAGCGGATATCGGCAGTTGAGAAGGCGGCACCACGATAGGTAGGCATCATCATGCTGCTGTCTGAAGGTTTGATGGTCTGTTTAATCTGACCGTACATCTGAACCTGCAGCGGCTCAGAAGTGGTGTTGTCAATTTTGTATTCAACTCCCACGGCAAACTGGCCTTTGTGGAAGGTGTAGATCTTGGTGTACTTGGCGCCGTTTGCTGCGGTGTAACTCAAAGGAACCGACAGTGTATCCTGGCCATCGGCAAGGGTGAATTCCTTGGCACTGGCAGAATAGGTGGCACGGCTATTGACACTGTCAGTACCGCCGGTGCCCATCAGGCCACTCTGGGCTATGTAAACAAAACCGGGTTTCTGTTCCAACAGGACAAACGGTTCATCTTTGTTCAGTTCCAGTTTGTGAGAAACCAGAGCAGCATGCACTATGTCACCACCGACAGGGTTGATCAGTACATCCAGTTGATCTGTGGTGACCCTGATAAGATCTTTGGACGCCACGGCCGTTTCTCCTGGCATGCCTGATTTGGCAACCGGAACGTCAGCGCTGTGAGTTGTCTCTTGAACGGAAGTGGCAACTGTATTTTCAGTTACAGCGGGTTTGGGTGCTTTATCGGTTTGCCACTGTTGCCACAGCAAGAAGCTGACAAACAGCAGGCCGATAAGCAGTAAATTGCGTTGAGATTCCATAGCCTATTTATTACACCTGTCATTTTTAGGGGGGACGGGATCACTGCCGCCCGGATGTAAAGGGTGACATTTTAATATGCGTTTGATTGCAAACCAACTCCCTTTAATCGTTCCGTGCACTCGCACAGCTTCTATGGCGTAGTGAGAGCAGGTTGGATTAAAGCGACAGCGAGGCCCCAGCAGTGGGCTGATAAGGAGTTGATAGGCTCTGATAGCCTTGATTATCAGCCATTGAAACGGCGACTGAGTTTGCGCCATAACTTTTCTACCAGCTTTCTGAGCTGTTCATTATCCATATCCAGCACACCGCCGCGAACCAGCACCACTATGTCCAGTGGAGGTAAATCATGTTGATTAAGGCGGAAGCTATCTCGGATCACCCGCTTGATGCGATTGCGTTGATTGGCTCTCTTTACATGGCGTTTGGCCACAGTAAGTCCAAGACGCGGATGTTGCATCTCATTGGGTACAGCAAGCAGGGTTATTTCAGCTGAGGAGGCTTTAATGGGGTTGGTAAATACAGTTTTGAATTGCGCGGGAGTTAGCAAGCGTAACTCCCGCGTAAAGGTGTAACGAGTCACCTAGTTGTCTACTCGCAATTAAGCAGACAGACGAGCGCGACCTTTGGCACGGCGACGAGCCAGTACCTTACGGCCGTTCGCTGTAGCCATACGAGCGCGGAAGCCGTGAGAACGCTTGCGCTTCAGGTTGCTAGGTTGAAAAGTACGTTTACTCATGATGGCAATCCGTCTTTGTTAGTGAATTTACCTTATCTCTCGTACGAGGTAAGGGCAAAAAAGAGGCCGAATTGTAATCACTTTAGTCAGAGCAGTCAACACGCGCAGCCCTTCTCAAGGTAATTTATCTCGGCATTTTCGCGATCTGTAGAGCAGAGTTCACCACAGGATGTGGATAACTCTGTGTACGGACACTACATCTTGTGGATCCATTGATCTCTTGGCAGATCGGCGGTCGCTGATTATAGATCAGGGTGGATCGCTTTATAAAGCGGGATTTTAACCGTTTCACCAAATAGTGGATCTTGGTGGATCGATCCGGATCCGGTGGATCTGATGATTGGGATCCGGCTGGGGATAATTACACTTAAAGGATAGCGATTATTCAGATCTCACTATAGAATACCCTCCTTTCGAGGCGATCTTTTGGGGATAAGTAAGTGGCGGTTTCACTTTGGCAACAATGTATCGGACGACTGCAAGATGAGCTTTCTGCTCAACAATTCAGTATGTGGATCAGACCGTTACAGGCCGAAATGGATGGGGATACCCTGGTGATCTATGCACCAAACCGGTTCGTGCTTGATTGGGTTCGGGATAAATATCTCAACATTATCAATCAGTTTTTTACTGAGCATTTGGGCAATGATGCGCCAAAACTCAGGTTTGATATCGGTAGTCGTCCGTCGGCCAAGCCCCAGGTTCAGACCCCAACTGCGACCAAGGCCTCTGTCAGTGCTCCCAAGAGTGCGGCCGGTAAAGGTGCAACCTTTAATACTGCCGCTGAACCAGCCGTAAACCACAGCTATCGCAGCAATATTAACCCCACTTACCAATTCGACAACTTTGTTGAAGGTAAGTCCAACCAACTGGGTAAGGCGGCCGCATTGCAGGTGGCTGAAAACCCGGGTGGTGCCTATAACCCTCTGTTTCTATATGGCGGTACCGGTTTGGGTAAGACTCACCTACTGCACGCCGTAGGCAACGGCATTATCAAGAATAATCCTAACGCCAAAGTGGTTTATATGCACTCAGAGCGTTTTGTGCAGGACATGGTCAAGGCGTTGCAAAACAATGCCATCGAAGACTTCAAGCGTTACTATCGCAGTGTTGATGCCCTGTTTATCGATGACATTCAGTTTTTTGCCAATAAAGACAGATCCCAGGAAGAGTTTTTCCACACCTTTAATGCCTTGCTTGAAGGCAATCACCAGATCATTTTGACATCGGATCGGTATCCGAAAGAGATCGACGGTGTGGAAGATCGGCTCAAGTCGCGCTTTGGCTGGGGTCTTACCGTGGCCATCGAGCCGCCTGAGCTGGAAACCCGGGTCGCCATTTTGATGCGCAAGGCGCAGGAGAGTGGGATCAACTTGCCGGATGAAGTGGCCTTCTTCATCGCCAAGCGTTTACGCTCCAACGTGCGTGAACTGGAAGGGGCATTGAACCGGGTTATCGCCAATGCCAACTTTACCGGTCGGCCAATAACCATTGATTTTGTGCGCGAAGCCTTGCGTGACCTCTTGGCTCTGCAGGAAAAATTAGTCACTATAGACAACATTCAGAAAACAGTGGCTGAATACTACAAGATCAAGATGGCCGATATGCTGTCCAAGCGCCGTTCCCGCAGTGTGGCGAGACCGAGGCAGATGGCCATGGCGTTATCTAAAGAATTAACCAATCAGAGCTTACCTGAGATAGGTGATGCTTTTGGTGGTCGTGACCATACAACTGTGTTGCATGCCTGCCGCAAGATTGCACAGCTGCGGGAAGAGAGTCACGACATTAAGGAAGATTATGCCAACTTGATTAGAACCTTATCTTCTTAATCAGGGAACAGGACCATGAAATTTTCGATCGATAGGGATGCCCTATTAAAGCCGCTCCAGTTGGTCAGTGGCGCGGTGGAAAGACGCCATAACTTGCCCATTCTGGCAAACCTCCTGGTGGAAGTAAGTAATCACTCACTCAAGATGACGGGTACAGATCTTGAGGTGGAATTGGTCGGCAGTGCCGAGGTCAGTGGCGAAGTGCAGGAAGGTCGCACCACAGTGCCGGCCAAGAAACTGCTCGATATTGTCAAGTCACTGCCTGAGCAGAGCGAAATCAAGATCGAGCAGCAGGAAAACAAGTGGCTGCTTCGCAGCGGTCGCAGCCGTTTCTCGTTGGCGACGCTACCGGCGGAAGAATACCCCAATGTCGAGAGTTTCCAGCCCGCCATCGAATTTAACCTCAAGCAGGGCACACTCAAGTCACTGATAGATGCTACTCAGTTTTCCATGGCCAACCAGGATGTGCGTTACTATCTCAACGGTTTGCTGCTGGAAACCGAGGGTAATGTACTGCGCGCCATTGCAACAGACGGCCACCGCTTGGCTCTGAGTCACAGAGAAATAGCAGCCTCTTTGCCGGAAAATCAGGTGATCGTGCCTCGTAAAGGGGTGATGGAGCTGGCTCGCTTGCTGGACAGTGAAGAGCAGGATATCCATATTGCCATTGGTGATAACGCCATTCGTGCTACCACAGCCAGCGCCGTGTTCACCAGTAAGCTGGTGGATGGTCGCTTCCCGGATTATCGCCGGGTATTGCCCAAAGGCGGCGACAAGATAGTGCTGGCCAGTCGCAATCAGCTTAAGCAAGCACTATTGCGGGCTTCTATCCTGTCCAATGAGAAATTCCGTGGTGTCAGGGTGCAGCTGGAAAATGCGCTGCTCAAGATCACCGCCAATAACCCGGAGCAGGAAGAAGCCGAAGAGATAATCGATGTGGATTACGCCGGTCAGCCGCTCGAAATCGGCTTCAACGTCTCTTATCTGCTGGATGTGCTCAATGGTCTCAAGGCCGATGAAGTGAGGATCACCCTCAGTGACGGTAACTCCAGTGCCTTGATTGAAAACCACGTCGAGGAAGACTCCATGTACGTGGTGATGCCGATGCGCCTCTAGGGGCGACTTTGGGCCATAAATGAGTCTAACTCGTCTCAATATCCAAGCTTTTCGTAATATCGATTCAGCCCAACTGCTCCCCGGCACTGGGCTGAATCTTATTTACGGCCAAAATGGCAGTGGCAAAACCAGTGTCCTGGAGGCGATTTACTTTCTGGGGATGGGCCGCTCGTTTCGCAGTCATCTGTCTCAGAGGGTGATCAATAACCAACAGGATCAGTTGACCCTGTTTGCCAATTTGAGCCTGCCCTCCGGTGATAGTAAGTTGGGGCTACGGCGGTTTCGCAGCGGCGAAACCGAGGTCAGAATGGATGGCGAGAAGATAAAGCGCCTGTCTGTGCTGGCCGACACCTTGCCTATTCAGGTAATCACCCCAGAGAGCTTTTCGCTATTGTTTGAAGGCCCCAAGGCCAGGCGCCAGTTTATCGATTGGGGCGCGTTTCATTGCGATCCCCAGTTTTATCAGGCCTGGGTCAATGTAAGGCGGATCCTCAAGCAACGTAATCAATTACTTAAGGATGGTGCAGCCTACCAGCAAATCGCATACTGGGACCGGGATTTTATCCGTTATACCGAGTTGGTCACCGAGATACGAAAGGCATATGTAGACTCGTTAAATGAGCTACTTAAGGGTATAATCGGGGAGTTTTTACCACAGGTTGATATCAAGGTTTCCTTTACCCGTGGTTGGGATAGTAAAACTGAGTTTTCGACCCTGTTACAGGCGTCTTATTCCCGGGATCTATCCATGGGGCACACCGTCAGTGGCCCCCATAAAGCCGACTTGAGACTCAGAGTGGGTAATCTACCCGCTCAGGATGCTTTGTCCCGTGGTCAGCTGAAGTTGTTGGTGTGTGCACTGCGAATAGCACAAGGAAAGTTGCTTAAACAACAAATAGATAAGAATAGTATCTATCTGGTCGACGATCTGCCGTCAGAGTTGGATGCGAAACACAGGAAGTTATTGCTGCGGCAGTTGAGCGAAACCGGGGCGCAAGTGTTTGTCACTGCGATTGACCCGGCAGCAATATCAGATTCATTAAGCACGCCCCCAAGCCGGATTTTTCAGGTGGAACAGGGGCGGGTAACGGTCATTGAATAACCGATGAGAGAATAATATGTCAGAGAACAGTTACGATTCTTCGAGTATCAAGGTCCTTAAGGGCCTTGATGCGGTACGTAAAAGACCTGGGATGTATATTGGTGATACCGACGATGGCACGGGTCTGCATCACATGGTATTCGAAGTCGTCGATAACTCTATCGATGAAGCTTTGGCGGGCCACTGCAGTGACATAGTGATCACCATCCATGTTGATGGCTCTGTATCTGTCAAAGATGATGGTCGTGGTATTCCGGTTGCCATTCACCCTGAAGAAGGGGTATCGGCTGCCCAGGTTATTATGACAGTGCTGCACGCCGGCGGTAAGTTCGACGACAACTCCTATAAAGTTTCCGGTGGTTTGCACGGTGTGGGTGTGTCAGTGGTTAACGCCCTGTCGGAAAAGCTGCAGTTGACCATTCGCCGCGATGGCAAGGTTTATGAGCAGTTCTACAAGCATGGTGAGCCGCAAGAGCCTATCAAGGAAATCGGTGAAGCAACCAAGACAGGTACTGAAATTCGTTTCTGGCCCAGCCATGAAACCTTTACTGATACCGAGTTTCATTATGAGCTGTTGGCCAAACGTATTCGCGAGCTTTCATTCCTGAACTCAGGCGTGGGTATCCGTCTTATTGACGAGCGCGACAACAAAGATGAGTTTTTCCACTATGAGGGCGGTATCAAGGCCTTCGTAGAGTACCTGAACCGTAACAAGACTCCGGTGAATAAGGATGTATTCCACTTCTCCCAAGAGCGGGATGATGGCATCACTGTTGAAGTGGCCATGCAGTGGAACGACGGTTTCCAGGAAAGCATTTTCTGTTTTACCAACAACATTCCCCAGCGTGATGGTGGTACTCACCTGGCAGGTTTCCGGGCGGCATTGACCCGTAACCTGAACAACTACATGGAGAATGAGGGTTTCAACAAGAAGGGCAAGACCAACGCCACAGGTGATGATGCCCGTGAAGGCCTGACCGCAGTGGTTTCTGTGAAGGTTCCTGACCCCAAGTTCAGCTCCCAAACCAAAGACAAGCTGGTTTCCAGTGAGGTCAAAGGCGCCGTGGAACAGACCATGGGTGAGAAGCTGAATGACTATCTGCTGGAAAACCCAGCCGATGCCAAGATGATTGTTGGCAAGATTATTGACGCTGCCCGCGCCCGTGAAGCGGCCCGTAAGGCCCGCGAGATGACCCGTCGTAAAGGTGCTCTGGATTTGGGTGGTTTGCCGGGTAAATTGGCTGACTGTCAGGAAAAAGACCCAGGTCTTTCTGAAATCTACATAGTGGAGGGTGATTCGGCCGGCGGTAGTGCCAAACAGGGCCGAAACAGAAAGAACCAGGCTATTTTGCCACTCAAGGGTAAAATTCTTAACGTAGAGAAGGCTCGCTTCGACAAGATGCTGTCTTCTCAGGAAGTGGCGACTCTTATCACTGCCCTTGGCTGCGGTATCGGCCGTGATGAATATGATCCGGAAAAAACCCGTTACCACTACATCATCATCATGACGGATGCTGACGTCGACGGCTCGCACATTCGTACGCTGCTGTTGACCTTCTTCTTCCGTCAGATGCCTGAGCTGATCGAGCGTGGCTTTGTTTATATTGCCCAGCCTCCTTTGTTCAAAGTGAAGAAAGGCAAGCAGGAGCAGTATCTGAAAGATGAGCCGGCATTGACTGAATACTTGACCACTCAGGCTTTGGATGGCGGCTGCATCTATCCGTCCAAGGATGCACCGGCCATGTCTGGTGAAGGCTTGGAGCGTCTGGTTAATCAGTATCGCGAAGTGGAAGCCATCATTGAGCGCTTGGAAAAGCGTTACCCAACCAATGTGACCAACCGCATGCTGTATCGTCCACGGGTGACCGCCGAAATGCTGGCCGATGAGGCCGCTATGACCACTTGGTGCAAAGGCCTGCTGCAGGATCTTGAAGATGAAGAGAATGGCGGCGTTATCTACAAGATGGAAACTGTGCTGGACCCAGAGCGTAAGGTGTATCTGCCGCAGCTCATTGTGCGCAAACACGGTATAGATACCCATTATCTGTTTGGTTATGACTTCTTCCATTCCAGCGATTATGAGCGTATCGCCAAGCTGGGTGAGCAGATCTGTGATCTGATTGAAGACGGCGGCTATGTTAAACGCGGTGAGCGGGTCAAAGAGGTCAGCAGTTTTGTTGAAGCACTTGACTGGCTGATTGCTGAGTCCAAGCGCGGTCTCTATATCCAGCGCTATAAAGGACTGGGTGAAATGAACCCAGAGCAGCTATGGGAAACCACCATGGATCCCGAGAGCCGCCGCATGTTGCAGGTCACTATTGAAGATGCGATAGCGGCCGATCAGCTGTTTACCACTCTGATGGGCGATCAGGTTGAGCCAAGACGCGACTTTATCGAAGCCAACGCCCTCAACGTGGCTAACCTCGACGTTTAATCAAACAGCTTGTTATCTTTAAAAGGAAGGCCTCAGGCCTTCCTTTTTTATTGGGTGTTTACCGCGTTAACTTTAGGAAATAGCGATTATACTGAACCATCTGGGGTGGAATAATTGCGCAGGAAATCAAGTGATAGGAATCTTCAGGAAACTGTTTAATGTCAGGGAAAACGTTGAAGTAGAGCGACCAAAAAGCTTCAACGAAGCCCCGCCCAATATCCAGCATGAGCAGCAAGCATTGAGCCGCTCGCGGGAGACTGAGGCTGACGAACTGGTGGCTGCCGTCGATGCTACTGCACTGTTTTACAGTTTACTGTTCTCCGTCAGCAGCCAGAATAGCGGTGGCGTTGCCAATAAACTCGAAAAGCGAGTCATGAGCGACATTGAGCAGGCACTGGCCTCACCGCAGCAGATTGCCGATTCTGTACTGCAGATCCCTGGTCGTATACTGGAGCTGGACAACAAACTCAGCGATCCAGAATTTGATAGTCAGGATATAGTGGTACTGATTCAGCAAGATCCCGTATTGAGTGCCGAGGTGATCCGCATCTGTAACTCGGCGGCTTTTCGCCGCAGCGAGCGGCAGATAACCAGTCTCCAGCAGGCTCTGGTTCAACTGGGCAGCAACAGACTAAGACGGATAGTGACTACCTGCATGATGAAAGAGATGATAGATATCAAACCCATCTACTTTCGCCGTTTTGGGGCCCATTTGTGGCGCCATTCACTACAGGTGGCTTTCCTGGCCGGAGAACTGGAAACCGAAGAACCGGATACAGCTTTTATGGTGGGGCTGCTGCACGATGTTGGCAAGATAGCCATCTTCAAGCTGTTGCTCGATGCTTTCAATCAGGCCGACCCTGGCGAGCAGCCCAAGTCCTGGCTGTTCCGTCAGGTGATGACGGCGCGCTCCTTGTCATTGAGTAGCCTGCTGGTGAGTTGCTGGCAGTTACCCAAGGCATTTGAGATTGTACTGCAACCTCTGGCCAATGTCGGTGCCAAGCCGGAAAATCGTTTAAGCCAGCTGATTTGGCAAGCCAATCTGATCAGTGAATGCTCTATGCTGGTGGAAGAGGATAAGTTGCCCCCGGAATTGCTGGATGCCTTGTTGAAGGAAGCCAATGTCAGCCGGGAAATGTTTGAACAGTGGCATCAGAAACTGCTTGAAATAAAATGAAAAAACGCGCCTTTCGGCGCGTTTTTTAGCTGTTTGGCATCACTGCAACTGCCATCACTGCAACAGTGATATATCGGCCACTCGCAGGAACTGATTCCGCAGCTGGTTCAGCAGTGCCAGACGATTGCGGCGCAGCGCCTCATCGTCGGCCATTACCATCACATCTTCAAAGAAGGTATCTACCGGCTCTTTCAGCGTCGATAGCAGGGTCAATCCTTGTTGATATTCCCCTTTGGCAAACAAGGGCTCAAGTTGTGGCTGAAGTGAGCTCAGAACTTGATTCAGGGCCTTCTCGGCATCTTCCTGCAGCAGGGCAGTATCGACTTCGCTTGGTAATTCACCTTCAACCTTGGCGAGAATATTGGAAACCCGCTTGTTGGCTGCGGCCAGAGAGGCGGCTTGCTCCAGGCTGCGGAAATGGCTGACGGCCTGGATACGGCTGTCAAAGTCGGCCGGACGAGTCGGCCGACGGGCCAGAACCGCCAGAATCACATCGGTACTGATGCCTTTATCCTGATACCAGGCGCGGAAACGGCCCATCAGGAATTCCAGCACCTCTTCGGCGCAGTGCTGATTGCTGAGGTTGCTGCCGTGAGCCTTGATGGCACAGCCAATCAGTTCGACCAGATCCAGTGGCAGTTTGTTCTCAACAATGATCCTCAGTACACCTATGGCCGCGCGGCGCAGGGCAAAGGGGTCGGCAGCGCCTTTAGGAGCCTGGCCGATACCGAATATCCCGGTCAGGGTATCCAGCTTCTCTGCCAGTGCAACGGCGCAGGATACCGGCGCTGTAGGCACAGTATCACCGGAGAACTTGGGCTTGTACTGTTCTTCCAATGCCAGTGCAACGGCTTCGGTTTCCCCTTCGAGGCGCGCGTAATGCATACCCATGGTGCCTTGGGTGTCGGTAAATTCCATAACCATATTGGTCATCAAATCGGCCTTGGACAACAGACCGGCCCGCTTGGCATCGGCTTGGTTGGCATCGATTTTGGCCGCAATGGCTGCGGCCACACAGGAGATGCGCTCCACTCTGTCTTTAAGGGTGCCCAATTGCTTCTGGAATACCACGGTTTCCAGGCTGGCAATGCGTGACTCGAGTGATTGCTTTTTATCTGTGTTAAAGAAGAATTCGGCATCGGCCAGGCGAGGGCGGACAACTTTCTCATTTCCGGCAATGATTTGCGCCGGATCTTTGGACTCAATATTGGTCACAAAGATGAAGTTGGGCATCAGCTTATTGTTGCCATCAAATACCGGGAAGTATTTCTGATCGCCTTTCATTGTGTAGACCAGAGCCTCGGCGGGCACCTGCAAAAACTTCTCTTCGAAAGCCGCTGTCAGTACCACAGGCCATTCAACCAAGGAGGCGACTTCTTCAAGCAGTTCGTCGGCGATATCGGCACGGCCACCCAACTCGGCAGCGGCTTTTTCGGCGTCTGTCTTGATGATATCCATTCTGGCCTGATAGTCGGCAATCACCTTGCCGCGCTCTTTCAAGCTGCTGAGGTAGTTGTCGGCATGATCCAGCTCGAAGCTGGCTTCGCCCATAAAGCGGTGACCACGAATGGTACGTGCGGAGGTGATACCCAACAGCTCACCGGCAACCAGCTTGTCACCCAACAACATGGTAACTGTATGCACGGGGCGAATAAATTGAGTCTTGTTGCTGCCCCAGCGCATAGGCTTGGGGATAGGCAGCTTATCCAGGGCGCGCTGGGCCATGGCCGGGATCAGGCTTTCAGTGGTCACACCTTCAACCTTGGCGCGGTGCAGCAGCCATTCCCCCTTGTCTGTCACCAGACGCTCGGCTTCGGCAACGCTGATACCATTGCCGCGGGCCCAGCCTTCGGCGGCCTTGGTTGGCTTGCCGTCGGCATCAAAGGCCGAGCTGACCGCTGGGCCTCTTTTCTCAACCACTTTATCCTGTTGTGCCAGGGCCAGTTGCTCTATGTAGAGCGCCAAACGGCGCGGAGCGGCATACCAGTGTGCCTTGCTATAGCTGAGTTCGGCCTTGTCCAGCTCTTCGCAGAAGTTGTTTACAAAAGACTCTGCCAGAGTGCGCAAAGCTTTTGGTGGCAGCTCTTCGGTACCTATCTCTATGAGTAAGTTGTCAAAATTCATTAGTTCTACCTCATTTGCACATTGGGAAGCCCAGGGCTTCACGCGCCTGGTAATAAGCTTCGGCTACCGCCTTGGCCATGGTGCGCACCCGCAGGATGTAGCGCTGACGCTCGGTCACAGAGATGGCGTGACGGGCATCGAGCAGATTGAAGGCGTGTGAGGCCTTCATCACTTGCTCATAAGCGGGCAGAGGCAGAGGTTTTTCCAGTGAAAGCAGGTGCTGACAGGTTTTTTCGCACTGATCGAACAGACCGAACAGGAAGTCGACATCGGCATGTTCAAAGTTGTAGGTCGACTGCTCCACTTCGTTTTGGTGGAACACGTCACCATAGGTGATCCTTCCCATTGGGCCGTCAGTCCAAACCAGATCATAGACGCTGTCTACGCCTTGAATATACATGGCAAGACGTTCTAGACCATAGGTGATTTCGCCGGTTACCGGGCTACATTCGAGGCCACCAACCTGTTGGAAATAGGTGAACTGGCTGACTTCCATACCGTTGAGCCAAACTTCCCAGCCCAGGCCCCAAGCACCCAGGGTAGGTGATTCCCAGTTGTCTTCAACGAAACGGATATCATGGATACTTGGGTCTACACCCAGGGCTTGCAGTGAGCCTAGGTACAACTCCTGAATATTATCCGGTGAAGGTTTCAATACGACCTGAAACTGATAGTAGTGCTGAAGACGGTTGGGGTTTTCACCATAGCGGCCATCGGTAGGGCGGCGCGATGGTTGGACATACGCGCTGCTCATCGGCTCTGGGCCCAATGAACGCAAAAAGGTTTGTGGATGGAAGGTGCCGGCACCGACCTCCATGTCCAGGGGTTGAACTATGGCGCAACCTTGCTGCGCCCAGTATTCTTGCAGGGTTAAGATAAAACCCTGGAATGTCTTCACGTCGTGTTTCGTCGTCATATCTACTGCTGTCAGCTATTAATAGAAAATGGTTTCGATTATACCTTGTCGATATAGGCTTATGTAGGTTATTTTTTATCGGATTTAACGATTTAAGGGATTTTGAGTAATGGATATAGTTCGTTGTGGCTGGGTGACTGATGATCCTCTCTATCAGGAATATCACGACAAGGTATGGGGAAGGCCGGTTTACGATGCCAAAGAACTGTTTGCCAAGCTCTGTCTCGATGGTCAGCAGGCTGGTTTGTCGTGGCTGACCATTCTCAAAAAGCAGGCCAACTATGAACGCGCCTTTGCCGGGTTTGATCCCCAAGTCATTGCCGGGTTCGACCAAGCCAAGATAGAGGAATTGCTACAAGACCCAGGGATAGTGCGCAATCGAGCTAAGGTGAATTCCATAGTTCGAAACGCCAAGGCATATCTGGCATTTGTGGAACAAGGTAATGATTTTTCAGAATTTCTTTGGGGTTTTGTCGGCGGGGTACCCAAAGTGAATCGCTTTGAAACCCTGACTCAGGTTCCGGCTCAAACACCAGAGTCGGAGGCTATGTCCAAGGCGCTGAAAAAACTGGGGTTTAACTTCTGTGGCCCGACAATTTGCTATGCCTTTATGCAGGCTGTAGGCATGGTCAACGATCATCTGTTGGATTGCTGTTGTTATCCCCATGATTAAATTTTCCCGGCGTCGCCGTTTTTTGCTGCTACTGTTCAGTTCTGGTCCGGGGCCAGGGCCCTTTGCGACGATAATCTATCTGCCATTGTGCATGTTATTCTGGATGTTTATCGCATTTGCCTTGGGTCGATTATTGACGCTTAGTGATGGCGTTAGTGTGTTTATTGGAGCGCTATTTACATTGCCAACTCTGGCGCTGGTGAACTTGTGGGCCGTTCGGGTGGGTGATACTTTACTGCGACTCAGCTTTGGCAAACAAGCCATCATGCCTACACTCATCCGTTTCCTGTTGCCGGCGCTTGTGAGCTACCTACTGTTATCTTTGGCACTGCTACTGCTTATAAAATAAAAGGATGTTCCACGTGGAACATCCTTCCGTATTTACGTCGGGCGTAATCTTTTTTAAATCTCTTCAAAGAAGAAGGGCTGGCGCTGCTTCTTATCACCATTGAGTTGATTCATGGTTTCGGCATCATAGAGTTTGCCATTGACCATAGTATGAGTGACCCTGTCTGTGACCCTAATATCCTCTAGCGGGTTACCGTCGATAACAATAAGGTCGGCTAATTTGCCCGGCGTTATCGAACCAAGTTGATGGTCCATAGCGAAGGTCTTGGCGGGATAAAGCGTTGCCGTCTTCAGCACTTCCATATTGCTCATACCGCCCTGGGCAAACATCCACATCTCCCAATGAGCAGCCAAGCCTTCGCGCTGACCATGGGCACCAATGTTGGGATGAATCCCCAATTGATTCACCTCATTGGCGACTCTGGCCACATTGAAGTGGTTGTAATGTTCATCCGGTGCGGTAGGCCTTCTCATGGAGCGAGCCCGCAACAGATCGGCTGGAACATATTTTGACAATCGTGGATGAGCCCAGACATCAGTCTTGTCGTACCAATAGTTTTCACCCGAAATGCCACCATAGGCCACTACCAGGGTGGGGGTGTAACCCACTTGGGTTTGGCTCCAGAACTGCTTAATGTCGTCGTAGATTGCTGCAGCCGGCAGGGAGTGTTCCACTGTGGTGTGGCCATCGGCAATCATGGTGAGATTATGCTGCAGCAGGCTTCCTCCCTCTGGAACCACCATCATCTCCAGTTCTCTGGCCGCAGCTATGACTTGTTGACGCTGATTGCGTCTGGGTTGGTTATAGCTCTTGACGCTGAAAGCGCCGACTTTTTTAAGTCGTTCGAGGTGGAATTTGGCATCATCCAATGAGTCTATGTGGCTGGTGTAGCCAGGTAAGTTGGCACCATAGAGTATGGTGCCGGTAGAGAAGATCCGCGGACCAACAATCTTTCCGGCTTTTTGTTGCTCGCTAGCAGCAAAAATTTCTGTAGTGTCATTGGAGGGATCATGGATGCTGGTAACCCCCAAGGCCAAGCCGGCATATAGCTGCCAGTTCTGCTGGGGGATGATTTCGTTTTCTCCTTGAGCGCCATGGGCATGGGCGTCAAACAGACCCGGCATTAGTGTCTTACCTGAGATATCCACTAGCATGGCATCATCCGGAATAGCCATGCCGGCTTCACCCACGGCTTGGATATGGTTATCTTTCACCAACACCACACCCTTATCTATGACCCTATCATTGTCCATTGTGATGATCTTACCGCCGACGAAAGCGATTGTTCCACGTGGAACATCCATCTCTGTCTGAAAACCAATCTCAGTAACTTGGACCTTGTCCTTAGCATTCTTCTCTCGATAGTCGTTATCCAGGCTCACTTGATAGAGTTCTGGGCCAAGGGTCCAATAGAGTTGATCGCTGTTGGCGCCCCAACTGATACTCTCTCCGGCGCGGGTACTGAGCTGTGTCACCGGTAAATTAGTCGCCTTAGGCCCGATATCAACGGTTTCACCATGCTTGGCGAATGGGGTGACCCAAACCCGGAAACGTTCGGCAAACGCGAGCTGTTTACCATCGGGAGATACCCTGAATTCGGTGGCGTGTTTGCTGGTGTAGTGTACCCGCTTATCGAAACCACTAAGTGATATCGAGGCTAGCTGCGGCGTTTCACCACTCTCTATAAAGTAAACTCTGTCATTGTCGGCACCAAACTGTGGTTGGAAGCCTTGAGCAGAGAGTTTCTTTAGTTCTTTACCATTGCTGTCAACCAAGTAGAGCCCGGGATCCTGACTCCAGGTTTTTGGGGTAATATAGCCGCCGGCAATTTTACGAAACACCACCTGTTTGCCATCGGGAGAGAAGGTTGGCTCGATATATTTCCCCGGCTCTTGGGTAAGTGTTGTGGTTTTTCCTCCTCGGGCACTGATGGTTCTAACGCTGCCTTGTTGCTGATCATTCCATGTGGTAAACACCACTCGCTTACCGTCACGGGACCATTGAGGGAATAACTCTTCCAACTGTTCATCCAAACGGGTCAGGCGTTTCGGTTTGCCGTCCGGCAGCTGTTTTATCCAGATTTTTCCCAGAGCTTCGTAGATGACTTTGGTTCCATCTGGCGACACCTGAGCCATGCGCAGCATTTTGACATCCAGTTGTTGCTGATCTATATCCTGCTTAAAGCGCACCGCCGGTTGCACTGCAAGCTCTGTGGTGACATTGAATGGGATCTCTGCCGTTTGCTTGGAAGCCAATTCGAGTTTGTGGATTTTGCCTTTTGCCCAGAAATAGATCTCTGCACTATCTGGACTCCAGGCCATAGTGGGATAGACACCGTGTATCGCCCAGGTTTCCTGCATGTCTCTGTCAAGGTTGCCATAGAGCTTTTGCTCTTTACCGGAAGCCAGATCCAACAGGTATAAGGTTGACTGAAAACCGTCGCGTTTGATATAGGCCAACTGTTTACCATCCGGGCTCGGAGTAGGCCTGATAGCACCACCTGTGCCTTCGATAAGCACTTCGATATCCCCGGTTTGGGTATCGTAGCGCTTTATCTTGTATATGCCTTTGACCGAGTCTTTGGAGTAGTGAAAGGTCTTGCCTGGGGTGGCATCTTGGCTGAAGTAGATATATCGGCCGTCAGGGGAATAGGCGGGTTCACCCAAATCTTTCTGATCATTTGGCCGCTCGGTGAGTTTAACTCCTTCGCCACCGGCAATATGATAAAGCCAGACTTCCCCGGCTCCTAGACTGCGACTGGCTGTGAAGTGCTTTCGCGCCACCAGATACTGGGAGTCTGGGCTCCAGGCCGGGCTGTTGAGCAGGCGGAATGTTTCATTGGTTACCGGACGCGGATTACTGCCGTCAGCATTCATTACCCAGATGTTGTCGCCGCCATCCTGATCCGACGTAAAGGCAATGTATTTGCCATCTGGGCTATAGACGGGTTGCATCTGCCAGGCTATGCCTTGTGCCAGAGGTTTGGCTTCGCCGCCCTGAGCGGGAATTCTGTAGATGTCACCCAGCAGATCAAAAACCAGATATTTGCCATCCGGGCTCAGGCTCAGATTCATCCAGGTACCTTCAGATACCTGAATTTTGGCTTGTTCAAGAGGAGCATTCAGAGGGGCATTGACATCCCACTTGGGGGCTTGATCGTCACTGAATGCCGAAGCTGAAAAGAGCAATGAAACAGCTGTGTACAGAGGGGTTAGTTTAGGTCTCAACATGACAGCGGCCTTATTTTAGTTATCGGTTACCGACTGTCTGTTATCTCACAAATTTGTTAACAGTAAAACCTCAATACTGTATCAATTGGTTTTCCATGTTTTATAAGTCTAAGTTGCGATTTGGCCAGCTATCGAGTAACTGAACCGGGTCCTGAGGTTTGATTTTTCCCGGATTGATCACTTTGGCGGTACAGCCACCACGCCAACCAGGCGTTAATGCTGCTTCCAACCCCGGGTGTGCTCGCTCCATTTTGCCGCAAGGGTCTGTTTCTCCGGTAAGTTCAAGAACCAGTTGTTCACCAATCTTCAGGTATTTACCCACCAACTCAGGTGCAAACTCAAGACCATCCAGCAGCAAGTTGGCTCTGCGGCTCGTCCAGGGAAGCTCTGTCTGCAATTGAGCACAGGCTTGTTGCCACTGCTGTTGGGACAACAGCGTCACCTGACGCTTTCCCGGTTTACCGAATACGTCGCCCTCTACACCCTGGGCCAAACTGACTTCGGCATGAGGCAATAAATCCATCGGGGCGTTTCTTTGCTTTTTATGAGCGATAGCGAGCAGGGTAATCATAGGTTCCTTCCTGATGGAGTTAATTAGAGACCCTTCTTAATCAAATATTGATAAGGCAGGTTATCCGTTTGACTGGCCACCAAGGTGTGGTCCATAAACTGGCAAAAGCTGGGAATATCTCTGGTGGTAGCCGGATCATCGGCGATGATGAGTAGCGTTTCTCCTTCGGCCATATGACGGACTTTTTTACGAATCATCATGACAGGTTCCGGACACCTCAAACCTAAAGCATCCAGTTGATGTTGGGCACTGGCGAAGACCTGACTCATATAACCTCTTACAACGAGAACAACAGAAGTGGCTAATATTACTCCAAGGCAGCGGTCAAACCAAGTTGGCAGCTATTTTTTGTGCTCTACCGCATTGTTCCACGTGGAACATAGTTCTGTGCTTAATCCAACTCTGAGCTCTTAACTGTATCTTCGGTCTCCGGATCTCCGCCGGTTTCTGCTGTCGTATTCTGCTTACGGGAACGTTTATAGGCATACATGCGCTCGTCGGCCAGATGGATTAATGCCATGGGCTCCATATATTCATAGGGACCGGTTTCGGCAATACCGACACTAAGAGAAACCTCTTTGAGTGATTGTTGTAGATACTGCCTGAGTCGGTCGATAAATACTTCTCTGGCCTGATCTTCGCGGCAGTTGGGCAGTATGATACAGAACTCATCTCCGCCATAACGGAAGCAGCAGTCCTCCAATCTGGCTGTATTTTTTATCGCATTGGCGACAGTGCAGAGAACTTCATCCCCTAGTCTATGGCCTTGGGTGTCATTGAAGTTTTTGAAGTCATCTATATCCATATAGATGGCGGAGACCGGCTCGGCTCTCCTTTGTGCCGCTCGGAGGATTCTAGTGGCTATTTCTTGCAGATGGCGGACGTTTAGTAGCCCCGTTAGGGGATCGGTTCGCGAAAGCTCCTCCAACTGTTGTGTTCTCTGCTTTACCTTGGTCTCCATGCTGAGAGCGTATTGCTCCGCCTTGTACTTGGCATTCTCTATTTCGGAAACCAAGCTGCGAATGTAGGTATCGAATACCAGGGTCACATCAAACAACATTAACTTGTCCAGGGCGACTCTCGCTTCCTGAAACTCTTGCTCCTTAGTCATGGATGTAGCCAATACTTCGTAGAGCAGCGACTTTAGAGTATGAACCGCCGACAAGTAGAGTTTGGGCTCCACACCGATACGTTTATGTACCAAACCGATACGCAGACGGTTGTTAACATACTCAAGGTCATAAACACCACTAAATAAATCAATAACATACCTTCTTTGTGCCGTACGCAACCGAGCGAGAGTGTCTGAGTCGCCAATTAGAAGGGCTATTTCGGAAACACTGGTCTGTAATTGATAAAAACTGTCTACGACCCTGTCTATGTTGTGTTCGATAATGGGTTTGCAGGAAAGCAGAGCCTTGATGTCCTGACTGCCGAGATTAAAAAGGGATTTGCGGAAGTCAATTTCCAGCTCAGTGATCCGCATCTGCTCGAACAGTGTCTGTTCAGTCTGGAGCATGATGTTCTCTTCACCGTTATTAGTTACTGAAAGTAAAGATGAAGAATGGACTAAGAGCAAACTATCACGAGGGGAATCTTGAGTATTTGACGGCAATAAAAAACCGCCGCTTGGCTTTAACTGACCAGGCAGCGGTTTTCGTTTGAGTTCGCTTGAAAGGGGCTGCTTTATACGCCCTCAGCCTTGGCGATATTTACTCAGACACGCTCAAACACAGTGGCAATACCTTGGCCGAGACCAATACACATGGTTGCCAGACCCAAAGTCGCGTCTTTACTCTCCATCAGATTGATCAAAGTGGTAGAGATTCGGGCTCCCGAGCAACCCAGAGGGTGACCCAAAGCGATGGCTCCACCGTTGAGGTTAACCTTCTCATCGACCAACTCCATAAGACCTAGGTCTTTCACACAAGGCAGAGATTGCGCGGCAAAGGCTTCATTCAGCTCAACCAGATCGATATCCGCTATGCTGAGGCCTGCGCGAGTCAACGCCTTTTGTGTGGCTGGAACCGGGCCATAGCCCATGATTGATGGGTCACAACCGGCAACCGCCATCGACTTGATACGAGCTCTGATAGGCAGTCCCAGCGCCTTGGCTTTCTCTTCTTCCATCACCAGCATGGCCGATGCGCCATCGGACAGGGCCGAAGAGGTACCAGCGGTAACAGTGCCGTTGGCCGGGTCAAACACGGGACGCAGGCCCGCCAGTGATTCCATACTGGTTTCAGGGCGGATCACTTCGTCATAATCAATTTTGATCAAGGCACCATTGGCATCATGGCCTTCGATAGCCTGGATCTCTCTGGCAAAACGGCCTTCAACTGTGGCTGCATGCGCACGTTTGTGCGAGCGCACGGCAAACTCATCCTGCATTTCACGGCTGATACCGTGCATGCGACCGAGCATTTCCGCCGTCAGTCCCATCATACCGGCTGCTTTGGCAACCCGGGTTGCCAGGCCAGGGTGGAAGTCGACCCCATGACTCATGGGAACATGACCCATATGTTCAACACCACCAATGATGAAGGTGTCACCCATGCCAGTCATGATGGCCCTTGCAGCCTGGTGAATGGCTTCCATGGAGGAGCCACAGAGACGGTTTACGGTAACTGCGCCAACCTGCTTGGGGATACCCGCGAGCAGAGAGGCATTACGGGCGATATTGAAACCTTGCTCCAGAGTCTGCTGCACACAGCCCCAGATAACGTCTTCTATGGTGCCGGGATCCAACTGGGGATTACGTACCAGCAGGGCTTTCATCAACTCGGCAGAGAGTGTCTCTGCACGAACATTTCTAAATACACCGGCCTTGGAACGGCCCATGGGTGTACGAATGCAATCTACGATAACTGCTTGTTTCATGGTTAAAATCCTTTCCGCAAATTAGGCCTGATAGTAAGAACCGTTGTTGGCTGCCAGTTCACGCATGCCATCGGTCACCTGGTAGAGTCCCCCCAAGTGGGCGTATTTGTCAGCCAGGGCGACAAAGTTGGCAACGCCCATGGTATCCAGATAACGGAACACACCGCCTCTGAATGGTGGGAAGCCAAGACCATATACCAGACCCATGTCGGCTTCGGCCGGGGTGGCTACTATGCCTTCTTCCAGGCAGCGTACGGTTTCAATAATCATGGGGATCATGGTGCGGGCGATGATTTCATCGCTGCTGAACTCTTTGAGTTCACCGAATTCGGTCTGCAGTAATTCGTAGCTGACAGGATCCTTGTCTTTCTTCGGCTTACCACGCTTATCCACAGAATACTGGTAGAAACCTTTACCGTTCTTCTGCCCCAGGCGCTCATGGCCAAACATGATATCTATGGCGTCTTTACCTGTTTTGCCCATACGGTCCGGGAAGCCTTCGGCCATGACGGCCTGGGCGTGATGGCCGGTATCCAAACCGACTACATCCAGCAGATAAGCCGGGCCCATAGGCCAACCAAACTGTTTCTCCATCACCTTGTCGACGGCGATAAAGTCTGCACCATCGGCCAGCAGGCCGTTAAAACCGGCGAAATAGGGGAAGAGTACCCGGTTAACGAAGAAGCCGGGGCAGTCGTTGACCACTATCGGCGTCTTACCCATCTTGCTGGCATAGGCCACTACAGAGGAGATGGTTTCTTCCGAGCTATGTTCGCCACGGATCACTTCCACCAGTGGCATCTTGTGCACGGGGTTGAAGAAGTGCATACCGCAGAAGCGGGAAGGGTCTTTCAGACTCTTGGCAAGCAGGTTAATCGAGATGGTTGAGGTGTTGGACGCTATGATGGCATCGGCAGCCAGCTGCTGCTCGACTTCGGCCAGCACAGTCGCCTTAACCTTGGGATGTTCTACTACCGCTTCTACTACTATGTTGGCGTCTTTGACGGCGCTGTAGTCGAGCGATGGGGTGATGTTGTTGAGCACTTTGGCCATCTTGGCCGGGGTGGAGCGACCACGCTCTACCTGGGCCGTCAGTAGCTTGGCCGCTTCGTTAAGGCCGAGATCCAGCGCCTTCTGCGCTATGTCCTTCATCACAATCGGCGTACCCTTGCTGGCACTTTGGTAGGCGATACCGCCGCCCATAATGCCTGCGCCCAATACTGCAGCTTGTTCAATGTTTTTGGCTTGTTTGGCGGCCTTCTTGGCTTTGCCTTTGACCAGTTGGTCATTGAGGAAGATGCCGATCAGCGCCTTGGCCACATCAGTTTTGGCCAGTTGAATAAAGGCTTGATGCTCTACCAATAAGGCTTCTTCGCGCCCCAGACCGGCTGCCTTTTCCACAACGTTAACCGCCGCCATTGGTGCCGGATAGTGCTTGCCGGCAACGGAAAACACCATGCCCTTGGCTGTGGTGAACGACATCATGGCTTCCTGCTTGGGCAGTGTCAGTGGCGACTGTTTACGTTGACGGCGGCTCTGCCAGTCAAGTTTGCCAGCCAGCGCGTCCTGTAGCATCTGTAGTGCTGCGGCCTGGAGCTGCTCTGGAGCCACTACTGCGTCTACAGCGCCGACTTTGAGAGCGGCTTCCGGGCGTTGGTCTTTGCCTGTAGTGATCCACTCCAGTGCATTGTCTGCACCTATCACTCTGGGTAGGCGCACTGTGCCACCGAATCCCGGGATGATCCCCAGCTTGGTTTCCGGCAGGCCGATTCGGGCACTGGTGTCGGCAATGCGGAAGTCTGTGGCCAAAATGGTTTCGCAACCACCGCCCAGGGCAAAACCATTGATAGCAGAAGCAGTTGGGAAAGGCATGTCTTCCAGCTTGTTGAATATCGCATTGGCTTGCTGCAACCATGATACGAGTACTTCATCTTCCTGGGCGAACAACCCAAGGAACTCAGTAATGTCGGCACCGACAATAAAGGCATCTTTGGCCGATGTCAGCAGCAGTGCCTTAACGCTGGATTCTGCTTTGATGGCGTCCAGTGCCTCATCCAGAGAGGTCAGGGTGGCGCGGTCGAATTTGTTTACCGATCCTTCGGCATTGAAGCAAAGGCGGGCGATATTATTCTCGAGTAACTCAACCTGAATCATCGAATTTTGGTAGATCATTGCTTGCATCCTTATTGCTTAGGAGTAGGGCAGCTCAGGCCATCATTTGACCAGTTGTTGCTCAGTGTGCTTCGAAAAAAGGAAAAATACAACACCCAATTTAAACGATCGTTTAATTGCTTACCGGTTAGCTGCAAATTTCAGCTTTGTGATACACTGCACACTGGCTTTTGTTGTAACTGTGAACAGCTTCCAATAGCAAGGGGAACCTTGATTTCAGATAACAGGGACGGCTTATTATGCAACTGGCTCAGCATTATCAATCACATATAAACACTCTTAATCAAAGGGTTGCCGAGATTTGTGCCCGTGAGGGACTGTCTGGATTGGCAATTCATTCGGGTCAACCACACAGGCAGTTTCTGGACGATATCGATTACCCCTTCAAGGTGAATCCCCATTTCAAGGCCTGGGTGCCTTTACTGGAAACACCTCACTGTTGGCTGCTGGTCAATGGTCGTGACAAGCCTGTACTGATCTTCTACCGTCCCGAAGACTTCTGGCATAAGGTGACAGATCTGCCGCAAAGTTTTTGGTGTGACAGTTTTGATATCCGTATTTTGACCAAGGCCGATAAGGTGGCGGACCTCCTGCCTGTGGCCGAAGGTCGCTGGGCCTATGTAGGTGAACACCTGGAAGTGGCTTCTGTGCTCGGGTTTAACAACTGTAATCCCGAAGCCGTAATGAGTTACATGCACTTTTATCGTGCCTGTAAGACCGATTACGAGTTGGAATGTATGCGTCAGGCTAACCGCATTGCGGTCAAGGGCCATCGCGCGGCCAAGAACGCCTTCTACAGTGGTGCCAGTGAGTTTGAAATCCAGCAGCAATATCTAAGTGCCATAGCACAAGGGGAGAATCAGGTTCCTTATGGCAACATCATAGCCCTCAACCAAAATGCTGCCATTTTGCATTACACTGCGTTGGAGCATGAAAGCCCACAGCAGAGGTTGTCTTTTCTGATCGATGCAGGTGCTTCTTTCCACGGCTATGCCGCCGATATCAGCCGTACCTATGCTTTTGAAAAAAATCGGTTCCACGATCTTATCCAGGCGATGAATCAACTGCAGCTTCAACTGATTGAGCACTTGCGACCCGGCAAACGTTATACCGAGCTGCATCTGCTGGCTCATCAACAGCTGGCGACTCTGTTACTTGAAGCCGGCCTGGCCAAAGGCTCACAAGAGACGCTGCTGGAGCAGGGCATTACCCGGGCGTTTTTCCCTCACGGGCTGGGGCATATGTTGGGATTGCAGGTGCATGATGTAGGTGGTTTCTTCAATGACGAACGCGGCACTCATGTGGCCCCTCCGGAAGAGCACCCGTTTCTGCGCTGCACCAGGACTATGGCGCCCGGGCATGTAGTAACCATAGAACCCGGGCTCTACTTCATCGACAGCCTGTTGGCGCCACTCAAACAAGATGGCCGCAAGGCGTTAGTGGATTGGGACATGGTCGCCAGTTTGCGCCCGTTTGGTGGGATCCGCATCGAAGACAATGTCATAATTCACGCCCATGGCAACGAAAACATGACTCGAGAGTCTGGTCTCATTGATTGAAAGTTATCCCATTGCGGCCGAGGAGTTGGAATATGAAGAGGAGATAAAGCACAGCCGCTTTATCTCTCTGGTATTTCCCTGTCATTCGCCGGAAGAGTTTAAACAGCAACTACAACAGATAAAGCAGCGTTATCCCGGTGCCAGTCATTATTGCCAGGCATTTATTTGTGGTGCACCCATGGGGCAGTCGGCCATGGGTTCGAGTGATGATGGCGAGCCGGGCGGTAGTGCCGGTCGCCCCATGTTGGCGGTATTGCAGGGGGCTGGCATAGGCGAGATTGGCGCGGTTGTAGTGCGTTACTATGGTGGCACCAAGTTGGGTGTGGGTGGGCTGGTTCGTGCCTACAGTAGTGGGCTCAAGCAGATGTTGCCCAGGCTGGCGACCAAGACCAAAATGCTTAGGGAAAAAGGCAGTCTGGTTTGCCGTTACGACCAATTGGCCGATGTCGAACATCTGCTGCAGAGGCTCGATGTGTTGATAGAGGGGCGGGAGTTTTCAGAGCTGATTCGGCTGACACTGGCTGTGCCCTTATCTGTTACCGGAAGCATCAATAAGGAGCTGGCTCCCATGAGCCAAGGCCAGTTAAAGATAGATTTTTCACAGTGAACACTCTGATAACTTGTGCGACAATGCTGGGTTTTATTGGCCAATGGACTGATTGAAAAACGGCATGCATTACCGAACAATTACCCGTATTACTGGGTTACTGATAGGGCTCTTCTCCATCACTATGCTGCCTCCGGCATTGGTGGCCCTTATCTATGAAGACGGCGGTGGTACAGCCTTTATCAAGGCCTTCTTTATCAGTCTATTTATCGGCTTCTGGCTCTGGTATCCCAATCGCCACCATAAGGCAGAACTCAAGACCCGAGAGGGTTTTTTGATTGTTGTGCTGTTCTGGACCGTACTTGGTGCCATAGGTACCTTGCCCTTTTTGCTATCGAAACAGCCGGACTTGTCGCTGGCCGACAGTATTTTTGAATCTTTTTCGGCACTGACAACCACAGGGGCCACTGTGATTGTCGGCTTGGATAACCTGCCAAAGGCGATACTCTTTTATCGTCACTTGCTGCAATGGCTTGGTGGCATGGGAATCATTGTGCTGGCGGTGGCTATTCTGCCGGTCTTGGGGATCGGGGGGATGCAGCTTTACCGGGCCGAGATCCCCGGGCCCGTAAAAGATTCCAAGATGACCCCCAGGATTGCCGAAACGGCCAAGACGCTCTGGTATATCTATCTGATGTTGACCCTGGCCTGTGCCGGCGCTTACTGGCTCGCCGGTATGAGTGCCTTCGATGCCATCAGCCATTCATTTTCTACTATCGCCATCGGCGGCTTCTCCACCCATGATGCCAGCATGGGCTACTTTCAAAGCCCGACCATCAATTTAATTTGTGTGGTATTTCTACTGATTGCGGCCGTGAACTTCAGCCTGCACTTTGCGGCATTTTCCCGACGGGGGATCAACTTCAAGGTTTACTTTCGTGATGCCGAATTCAAGGCGCTTATCGGTATTCAGTTACTGCTGACCGCTATCTGTTTCGCCACCTTGTATCACTCGGGTATCTACGACTCACCGGAACAAACTCTGGATCATGCGCTGTTTCAGGCGGTATCCATTTCCACCACTGCCGGTTTTGGTACCGAGAGCTTCCATGTTTGGCCGCTGTTTCTGCCTATTCTGTTGATGTTTTCCAGCTTTATCGGCGGCAGCGGTGGTTCTACTGCCGGCGGGATCAAGGTTATCCGCGTGGTGCTACTGTTACTGCAGGGCTCGCGCGAGCTTAAGCGTCTAATTCATCCCAGGGCCATGTTCTCCATTCGTATCGGTTCCAAGGCGTTGCCGGATAGGGTGATAGACGCTGTTTGGGGCTTCTTCTCCGCCTATGCTCTGGTGTTTGTCATCTGTATGCTGGTTCTGATGGCCATGGGGATGGATGCTATTACGGCCTTCAGCGCCACCGCAGCTTGCCTCAACAACCTGGGGCCAGGCCTTGGCGAAGTTGCCAGCAACTACGCCAGCATAGGTGACGGAGCCAAATACGTGCTTGTGGTTGCCATGTTGTTTGGGCGCTTGGAAATCTTTACCTTATTGGTGTTGTTTACCCCGACTTTCTGGAAGAACTGATGAGCAAGACTCTGATTATTTACTCGACCGTTGATGGCCAAACCAAGGCAATATGCCAGACCATGGCCGATGAATTGAGCCAAGCGGGTGAGATAGTCTCTATGGTATCGCTGGCTGAGGTGGAAACCGATACGTTACCGACATTCGATAAAATCTTGGTGGGTGCCAGCATACGTTATGGTAAGCATAGGCCTGAGCTGTATCGTTTCGTCAATAACCATCATGCGCTGCTGAACGCCAAGAAGAACGCCTTCTTTACCGTGAATGTTGTGGCCCGCAAGCCGGAAAAGAATACACCGGAAACCAACCCTTATATGCAGAAGTTCTTGCAGTTATCCCTGTGGCAGCCACAGTTGCAAGGCGTGTTTGCCGGCAAGATAGCTTATCCCAACTACGGTTTATTTGACCGTAGCATGATTCGGCTGATTATGTGGATAACCAAGGGGCCAACAGATACCAGCGGTACTTATGAATTCACCGATTGGCAGCGGGTGAAGGCATTTGCTGCCGAGTTTGCCGAGCTTTAAGACCTAAGCGCAGTACTTGCGGTGCAGAATAGAGATGACCTCTGTGACCTGCTGGTTCTTGAGCGAGTAGTAAACAACCTGCGAACTCTTGCGGGTCGCCACCAGATCTTCAGCACGCAGTACCGCCAGATGTTGTGACAGAGCGGACTGGCTCAGGGGCACGGTTTCATTCAACTGAGTGACGCTCAACTCTTGATCCAGCAGAAGGCAGAGGATCATCAGGCGGTAAGGGTTGGCGATGGCCTTGAGCCATTTGGCAGCGTTTTCCGCATTGGAAAGCATGGCTGCGACATCAATATCTTTTTGCATCAGCTTGGAACCTCTTCGCCTTTTGATTAGGTTATTCTAATTGAATGGGGAGATGAGCACAATCATCAGTCTTTTATCTGGATCGCAATTCTAGCCTGAAAAATACCGATACAGCGCAATTTGCGGCAATATTCTCACGGGTTGAAGCCGATTATGTGATCTTTCAACTTGTTCAATCCGGGCGATAAGCCACACAATTTAAGTTACAGACACTCAATAGGCGAACTTATGAAATCCATTCTTGTGCTCTACTTCTCCCGTGGTGGCCACACTGCCAAGATCAGTCGCTGTATTGCCGAAAGGCTACAGCAGTTGGGCCATGAGTGTGACAGCATGGATTTGGCTGCGGCGGAGGCGGAAAACATCGACTGGCAAAAATATGATGTCGTGGTCCTCGGTGCTTGTGTGCTTTATGGTACCTACGACAAGAGCGTGTTCGCTTTTTGCAGCAAACACCAACAGGTGCTGGCAGAGAAAGGACTCAGTTTCTTTTCCGTCAATGTGGTGGCTCGCAAGCCGGAGAAACGGATCCCGGAAAACAACAAGTATCTGCAGAAGTTTATTGCCCTGTCGGATTGGAAGCCCAAGGATGTGAAGATTATCGCCGGTAAGGTGGATTACCCCTCTTGGGGCTGGCTGGACAGCTTTATGATCCGGCTGATCATGAAGATGACGGGGGGGCCAACCGATCCCAAGACGGTTATCGACTACACGGACTGGGAAGACGTAAAGCACTATGCCGAGTACCTGAGTGACTTGGCTTCCTGATAGAGGCAATGTTTTCAAAGCGCAGTCCTGATACTGCGCTTTTTTGTATGTGTGGAAAAGGGTGGCAAGGTAAATTAACTTTCACTATCTGTGTGCCTGTTGTCCGCTTAATATGGCTGGCTTTATTGGCACGACTTTAGGAGGTGTCATGAATGACGGTGAGATTCGCCTACGGGCGCTGGAAAGAACAGACCTGAGGTTTATTCATCAGCTGAATAACAACCGCATCATTATGGCTTACTGGTTTGAAGAGCCCTATGAATCGTTCGATGAGCTTGAAGAGCTCTACAACAAGCATATCCACGATAAGACAGAGCGGCGCTTTATCGCAGAAAATGCTCAGCAGCAGACCATAGGTCTGGTTGAGCTGGTGGAGATCAATGACATTCATCGCAATGCCGAGTTTCAGATAATCATAGCGCCTGAGTTTCAGGGGCGAGGCTACGCCAGGGCCATGGTTAACAAGGCGCTCAACTACGCCTTTACCATACTGAACCTATACAAGGTTTATCTGCATGTGGCCTTGGAGAATGACAAGGCGTTACAACTCTATCAGAAGTGCGGCTTTAAAGAGGAAGGCCATCTGGTACAGGAGATCTTTATCAACGGCCAATACTCGGATGTCAAACGCATGTATGTCCTGCAGATCGATTATCTACAGCTGAATAAAATTCACCCATAGATAATATCAGTATTTCCAGAAGCTGGGATGGAACAAGACGGCGACAGTCAGGATCTCCAAGCGGCCCAGTAACATGCCTATCGACAGCGCCCATTTGGCCAAGTCCGGCAGGCTGGAAAAGTTGCCTGCTGGGCCGATAACAGGGCCAAGCCCTGGGCCGACGTTGGTCACTGCCGTGACTGCGCCGGACAGGCTGGTGACAGGGTCAAGACCACAAAGCACCAACACCAGCGTCAGCATCACGATAACCAGCATAAACAGCAGTGCGAAGGTCACCAGGG
Source organism: Shewanella sp. YQ_9 (assembly GCF_043103185.1). Classification (NCBI taxonomy): domain Bacteria; kingdom Pseudomonadati; phylum Pseudomonadota; class Gammaproteobacteria; order Alteromonadales; family Shewanellaceae; genus Shewanella; species Shewanella sp. YQ_9. The sequence continues at coordinate 15,122 of NZ_JBICJO010000067.1, read as the reverse complement.
AACGCACAATCTCTTCATTGATAGGTCGGTTGTTGTAGCGTTCGCGGAAAATGCCGTTGGGATGAAACTGCTGCTTCAATTGTTCGCGCATGATGGCGCCGGCGATCTGGAAGCGGAATATCTTGATTCCGCCGGAGGTTGAACCTGAACAGCTGCCGACAAACATCAGGAACAGAAAAGCGATATTTGCCAGCGCCCCCCAACTGCCATAGTCGGTCAGGCCATAGCCTGTGGTAGTGACCACGGAAACCACGTTGAAACTCGAGAGCCGCAGGGCGTCAATAAAGGCTATTTCACGCGAATTGTAGAGCCAATAAGCCAGAGAGAAAGACACCAGCAGCAGAAAAAGAATAAAGCCTTTCACTTGGGCATCATTCCAGACCTTGATACTACGTTGCTGCAGACTCTGAACAAACATCAGCAGCGGCAGGCCACCGGCCGCCATAAATACCACCCCGACCCAGTGCGCCGCCTTGGGAAAGGCTGCCATGGAACTGTCCGAAGTCGAGTAGCCCCCAGTGGAGAGCGTGGTCATGGCATGGTTGAGCGCTTGAAACCAGTTCATCCCCGCCAGGTGATATGCTAAACCGCAGCATACTGTCAGCCCCAAATACACCAGAAACAGGTATTTGGCCAGGCTCTGGGTGCGGGGGATGGCCTTTTCGGACCAATCTGAGGATTCTGTTCTGAACAGCCGCATCCCCCCTACGTTGAGAAACGGCAGAATGGCCACTGCCATCACAATAAAGCCTATGCCACCGAGCCACTGCAACAGCGAACGCCAGACAAGAATGCTGTGATCCATGCTGTCCAGCCCGGATAGTACAGTGGAGCCTGTGGTGGTGATCCCCGACATGGTTTCAAAGAAGGCATCGGTGTAGCCAATACCGTGATACAGGGTAAAGGGCATGGCGGCGAACAAGCTGACAATAAACCAGGTGAGACTGGTCAGCAGGAACATGTCGCGGATATTCAGATTAAGCTGCTGCCCTTGGCCCCTGTGCATACAGATACTGGAGACAGTACCTGTGACCAGCGCCGATGCCATGAAGGCTGCCACTGTTTCTTCGCCGTAAAACAGGGCGAAGAAGAGTGGAATAAACATAAAGGCCGTCAGCATGGACAAAAACAGGCCTAGGATGAATAGTAGCGGGCGAAAATTCAGCATGGCCAGAGCCTTAGAAGAAGAAAGCGCTCGGCTGGAACAGTTTTTCCACTTCGCCGATAAACTTCTTGTTCACCAGGAAGAGAATGACATGGTCTCCCTGTTCGATAACTGTCTTATCGTGGGCCATCAAGACTTCATCATCGCGGACTATGGCGCCTATGGTGGTACCCGGTGGTAGCTTGATTTCGCCTATCTGTTTGCCGACGACTTTGCTGGTGCTGGAATCTCCGTGGGCTATGGCTTCAATCGCCTCGGCAGCACCTCGGCGCAGTGAATATACGTTGCAGATATCACCTTGGCGGATATGGGTCAACAAGGCCGAGATGGTGGCTTGTTGCGGCGAAATGGCGATATCGATATTAGCTTCCTGAACGATATCGACATAGGCTTCACGCTGAATAAGCACCATCACTTTCTTGGCACCCATACGTTTGGCCAACAGCGCCGACATGATATTGGCCTCGTCGTCGTTGGTGACGGCGATAAACACATCGGTTTGATCTATGTGCTCTTCCATCAGGAGTTCCTGATCGGAAGCATCACCGCAGAATACCGTAGTATTTTCCAGCTTTTCCGACAGCGCCTCGGCTCTGTCCTGACGATGTTCTATCAACTTGACCGAGTGATTACGCTGTAGCTTCTTGGCCAGTCCCAAACCTATGTTACCGCCACCGGCGATCATGATATTGCGGTAACTGTTATCCAGCTTCTGCATCTCACTCATTACTGCCCGCACATGGCGACTATCGGCGACAAAGAACACTTCATCATCGGCTTCTATGATAGTGGTTCCCCTGGGCATAATCGGCCGTCCCTGACGGAAAATCGCCGCTACCCGGGTATCAATATTCGGCATGTGTTCGCGCAGTGCAGCCAGCGCGTTGCCCACCAATGGGCCGCCATAATAGGCGCGAACAGCCACCAGGCTCAGTTTTCCTTCGGCGAACTCCAGAACCTGTAAAGCCCCTGGGTAATCTACCAGGCGTTGTATGTAAGCGGTTACTAACTGTTCGGGGGCAATCAGCTCATCTATGATGAAACCACCCCGGGTACGAGGCTCATTACTCTTGGTTTCACTGTCGATAAACAGCTTATCCTGCATCCCCAAGTACTGCTCTGAGCGAATACGGGCTATCTTGGTTGGTGTGCCAAACAGGGTATAGGCAATTTGACAGGCGGCCATGTTGCATTCGTCGCTGTTGGTTACAGCGATCAGCATATCGGCATCTTCGGCGCCGGCTTCTTTCAAGACGCCTGGGTGGGCTCCGTGACCGACAACCACCCGCAAGTCATATTTGTCTTGCAGTGCCCTAAGGCGATTTCTGTCACTGTCGACTATGGTGATATCGTTGTTTTCACCCACCAGGTTTTCTGCAAGGGTGCCACCGACCTGACCTGCGCCCAAGATGATTATTTTCATGGCCTCGTCTTATCCCTGAAGTTTCGACTTAACGATTCGCGCGTAATAAAACCCGTCCATATTGTCCTGTCCGGGCAAGATTTGCCAGCCTATCGCATCTGGCTGGTCTGCCTGAGTGATAGCTTCCAGCCGGGCATCCGGCGTACGCTCCAGGAAGGCGACAACTTGATCGCGGTTTTCCTGTGGCAGGATAGAGCAGGTGGCGTATAACAGTACACCGCCTGGCTTCAACCATTGCCAGCAGTGATCCAATATCTGTTGCTGCACCTTGGCCAACTCCTCAATATCCTGTGGCTTACGCAGCCACATGATATCCGGATGGCGCCGAATAACGCCGGTAGCCGAGCAGGGGGCATCCAGTAATATGCGATCAAACTTGCTACCCTGCCACCATGAAGCAATATTTGCGGCATCGCCGTGCACCAACTTGGCATTCAGTTGCAACCTTTGCAGGTTCTCGGCAACTCTCTGCAGCCGTTTGTTGTCGTTGTCGACCGCCACCAGTTCTATGTCAGGACACAGCTCCAGCAGATGGCAACTCTTGCCTCCCGGAGCGGCGCAGGCATCGAGAATGGTTTCGCCCGCTTGCGGTGCCAGCAGGGCGGCGGCCCATTGAGCAGCACCATCCTGCACAGACACTGAGCCTTCGCCAAAGCCGGGCAGAGTGGTGACATCGCAGGCTTGCTCAAGCAATATACTGTCTTCCCCCTGACCTGGAGTGGCGGCAATTTCGGCTTCAGCCAAGTGTTGCAGATATTGCTCACGACTTTGGGATAAACGGTTGTTGCGCAGCCACAGTGGCGGCCGCTGGTGACTCTGCTGCACAACTTGTTGCCAGTTTTCCGGATAGGCGGCAGTGAGCGCCTTGAGGATCCAGTTGGGCGTATTGTGTTCCAGCACAGGGTTATCTGTGGCCAGTGGACTATTGTCTCGCTGGATATTGCGTAAAACGCCGTTGACTACCTTGACCAGGTTTTCAAACTTCAGCTGACGACAGGCTTCGGCAGTTTCCGAAATGGCTGCATGGGCCGGTATCCGGGTGAAATACAATTGGTAACACCCCACAAGAAGCAGCTGGTGGACGATACGCTGTTTCCCTTTGAACTGTTTACTGAGGCAGTCGCTGACTCTCTTATCCAGCTGTGGCAGGGTGCGTATTACGCCGTAGCAAAGTTCGGCCAAAAGCGCCTTGTCTTTGCCGCTGTGAAGCTGCTGCTGTTGTTCGGGCAGGGCAACCGAGAGGGACATGCCACGCTCCAGCACCTGAAAGATGGCCTTGGCGGCAAGGGCTCTGAGATTCTGCCTCATGATGCTTGAGCCAAATTTTTTCCGGGCTGGAACCATTCGCCCCTGGCGTTGAGAATATCGGCGATATCCAGCGGTTTTTTCCCTGGCAGTTGCGCCTTTTTCAACACCAATAAGCCATCGGCAGTGGCAATAGCTAACCCTCGCTTGTCGGCGCGCACCACTGTGCCCGGCTCAAACTGCTCGGCTGACTCTTCCACTTCGGCCTGCCAGACCTTGATATTTTGCCCTTGGCATTCAAAGTAGCTCACCGGCCATGGGTTAAAGGCGCGGATCTCCTGCCACAGATTGCGGGCAGCCTTATGCCAGTCGATACGGGCTTCCTCTTTACTGAGTTTTTCGGCGTAGTTGGCCAGTGATTCATCCTGCGGCTCGGCGGTGAGTTTGCCTTCGGCCAGACCTTGCAGAGCTTGGATCAGTGCCACTGGTCCCTGTTGGGCCAGTTTTTCATACAGGGTTGCTGAAGTGTCGTCATCGGCTATCGGCAGCGAGGTCTTGAGCAGCATGTCTCCGGTATCCAAACCGACATCCATCTGCATTATGGTGACCCCGGTTTCTTTGTCCCCGGCCCACAATGCCCTTTGGATAGGCGCCGCACCGCGCCAGCGCGGCAGAATAGAGCCGTGAACATTGATGCATCCCAGGCGGGGAGCCTGCAACACTGCCAATGGCAGGATCAGGCCATAGGCGACCACCACCATGATATCGGCTCCAAGAGCTGCCAGCTCCTGCTGGGCTTCTTCGTGGCGCAGCGACTTGGGTTGATAGACGGGAATATCGTGTTCCAACGCCAGCGCCTTGACCGGGCTTGGGGTTAGCTTGTGGCCTCGTCCGGCGGGCTTGTCCACTCGGGTATAGACGGCAATGACTTGATGCTCTGAGTCCAGCAGCGCCTGCAGGTGGCGCGCTGCAAAGTCCGGAGTACCGGCAAAAATGATCTTCAGTGGTTTCAAAATAGATCCTAATTATTCGGGATTAATTCAGGCTTTAGCTTCCTGACGTGCCGCTTTTTCCAGCTTTTGTCTGATCCGCTGACGTTTCAGTGGTGACAGATAATCAACGAAAAGCTTGCCCTTTAGATGATCCATCTCGTGCTGAATACAGATGGCAAATAAACCGTCTGCTTCAATAGTAAATTCATTGCCATCACGGTCGAGCGCCGTCACGGTAATAAATTCGGCTCTATCCACCTTGGCATAAATACCGGGTACAGACAGACAACCCTCTTCATTACAGAAGTCGCCGCTGGCGCTGATAATTTGAGGGTTGATAAAGACTTTTGGACGTTCGACATCGTCCTGCAAGTCCATCACAATCAATTGCTTATGAAAATCGACTTGAGTTGCCGCCAGACCAATACCCTTTTCTTCGTACATGGTCTCGAACATATTATCGATTTGCGTCTGCAGTGCAGAATCAAATTCTGTCACGGGCTGGGCAATCGTGCGTAATCTCTCGTCTGGGAATCGTAATACTTTTAACAGGGCCATAGATAAACTCTTAACAAGTCTGTCAAATCCGTGCCAGTTGGTTATACTGACTTGTGCTATTGCGTTAATTTTAATCCTTAGCGGCTATCAATAACAGCAAAAGCTCTCACTAATGAGCCAGACAACATGGAAGCCCCCATGAAACGGTTAATTTTACTCGCGTTACTGACATTTAATTGCGCCTTCGTTGCAGCAGATACCCTGACATTAAAACCCGGTCATCCTGATACTTATGTGGTTAAGAAAGGCGATACCCTTTGGGATATATCGGCATTGTTTCTCAAAGACCCATGGCGTTGGCCCAAACTCTGGGGCGCCAATCCCCAGATAGCCAATCCACACCTTATTTATCCCGGCGATCGATTAACACTGGTGTTTATCGACGGTGAACCCCGGCTGGTCAATAAACCTCATGTTCGCAAGAGCCCGGCCGGAAGGGTTCAACCCAAAGGCGGTGCCATTCCCGCGGTCGATTTGGCCTTGATTCAACCCTACCTGGTGCAGAACCGGGTGGTCGACCCAGAGTGGTTCAAGGAACAACCTATGGTGCTGGGGGGAGAAAGAGATTCCCGTCACCATGTGATGGACGACATCATCTATATCCAGGCCAATCTGCCACAAGGCGATAAAGTCGGGATGTATCAGCCCGGGCGCGAATTTACCAATAAGGAAACCGGTGAGTTGCTGGGGCAGGAAGTGATCCTCAGTGCCAGCGGCCGAGTGGTGGAGTCGGGTGAGGTTTCCAAGGTGAAGCTGCTCAACAATTTCCGCGAAACCAAAGCCGGTTTCAGAGTGTTGGCGATAGAAGACGACTCCTTGTTGTCTGCCTACTTTATTCCCAAGGCCAGCGATACCGAGGGCGCCAAGGTGTTGGCATCTGAACGTAAAATTCGCGCCATGGGTAAACTGGATGTGTTTTATCTGGATCGAGGCAGCCGTGAGGGCGTAGAGCCTGGCGATGTATTCTCTATCTACAAGGACGGTGCCGAAGTGGTGATCAACGGCGATGGTATCCCCGTACCGCCGACCGAACGCTCTGCTTACGACAACCTGATGGCCAAGATGGGCTCAGACAATGCCGTTAAACTGCCCGACCTCTATCGCGGTCAGGTAATGGTGTTCAAGGTATTCGACAAGACAGCTCTCGGGCTCATCATGGTGAACGAGAGCCCTGTCAGGGTTGATGACCTTTTGGTCAAGCCTGACATATTACTGAAAGGTGAATGACGCATAATAGTCTGGTTGATTGGCTGGTTGTCGCTGCGGTATCTGGACTGGGACCCCTCCGGATAAGGCAATTACTCTTGCACATGGATGTGGCTGAGTTGAGACAGAGGCTGGAACATGAACCCCAGTCTTTGCCAATAAACCAGACACAGCTCCAACGCTTGGAGTTGGCTCCTGAAAAAGTTGACCAAGCCTTGCAATGGCAGCAGGGTGCAGAGGGCAGATATCTAATCTGCCCCGACGATCCCTTTTACCCGCCATTGTTGAAACATATCCCAGATTTTCCTCCGATTTTGTTCGTCAAAGGACAGGTTGAAACCCTGCTGCAACCCGCGCTGGCCATGGTCGGTAGCCGCGATGCCAGCCGCGCCGGTTTGTCGCTCGCCTGGCAGTGGGGCGCCGAACTGGATGCCTTGAACATCAGCGTATGCAGTGGTATGGCTGCCGGCATAGATGGCGCTGCTCACCGGGGAGCCTTATCGTCAACCGGCAAGACTATTGCAGTACTGGGAACCGGAATTGACGAAATTTACCCTCGAAGGCATAGAGCCCTTTATGATGATATTCAAGTACATGGCGCTGTTATCAGTGAACTTTGGCCTTCTGTCGGTGTATTTTCCGGGAATTTCCCCAAACGAAACCGTATAATCAGCGGCCTTGCAATGGGAACCTTGGTGGTAGAAGCTCGTCGGCGCAGTGGTTCACTGATCAGCGCTCGTTTGGCGGCAGAACAAGGCAGAGAAGTCTTTGCGGTTCCGGGTTCCGTTATGGGCGATGAACACCAGGGATGCCACGATTTAATTCGCAATGGGGCAAAACTTGTGGAGTCTGTGGCCGATATAGTGGAAGAGTTGGCGCCTTTATGTAGCTGCCACCTTGAAGACTTGCACAAGAGTCACCATATAAAACCAAGTGATAACTCTGAGTTGCCATTTAAAACGCTGTTAGCTAGTGTAGATTATGAGACCACACCTTTGGATGTTGTGGTTGAGCATAGTGGAATAACGTTGGATCTGGTGTTGGAACAATTGCTTGAACTTGAGTTGCAAGGTTGGGTTGCCGCAGTACCCGGTGGTTACGTTAGACTTAAGAGGAAATAGCCATGTTTGATATCCTCATGTATCTGTTTGAAAACTATGTTCATAGTGAAGTTGAAATGTTGGTCGACGAAGATGAGTTGACCAAAGAACTCACCCGTGCCGGTTTCCATCAGTCCGAAATCATCAAGGCGCTTTCCTGGCTTGAGCGGTTGGCCGAACTGCAGGAGAGTGATACTCCCTACCTTAGAGGGCATACTCAACATTCCTTCCGCATCTACACCAAAGATGAAATGGAGAAACTGGACGTCGAGTGCCGTGGTTTCCTGTTGTTCCTGGAGCAGATTCGGGTGCTGAATGTGCAAACCCGGGAGATGGTTATCGATCGGGTGATGGAATTGGACGAGCCAGCCATGGTGTTGGAAGACCTCAAGTGGGTGATTCTGATGGTATTGTTCAATGCGCCCGGTAATGAGTCTGCCTATGAGCAGATGGAAGATCTTATCTTCGAGCAACCCGAAGAAGGTCGATTACACTCCTGATCTGTTTTAGCTATGCCGCAGCAGCTTAATTTCCGGATTTAGCTGCCCGGTTTGGCTTTCATTAAGCGACCCTTTTTATTTCTACCATTCCGCAACTAAGCCGGTTTTTGTTCATATTCTTATGTTTTGGAAATACAGGCGCCAGACTTGCCGGCACCTTCCCAAACTCTTTCTTATCTGAATCAAGCATCCGATTACGACATTGTCAGTAGTGTTGATGACGGCCGCTGCTGCTCAAGTGTGCCGGCTGCAGGTAGTCACGATAGCTGTACCTATTGAGCTTGCGTATTGATGGGGCAGTATCCGCGTCATTGTTTTTGGCTGTTTGGGCCAGTTGTTGCAGCCATTGCTGGAAAGCTGGCTCCTTTGATGTTAAGGCCGTCAATTCCTGCTCATAACCGGCAAAATAATCCATTTTCAAGGCTTGGCTCAGGCGAACGAGTGCCAGAGGTTCTTGCTCTGCCAGGAAGCGGATAGCCAAGTAGCTCCAGCGGTAAGTACGATCTTGGCCGTCCTGGTACTCGGTGGCAAAAATACTCGCCAAGTCCAAAGCCTTTTTCTGTTCCAGGGCTTCAGTAGCTAAATCAATAGCCTTGGGGTTGGTTTCTCCCTTGGAGATATACTCCGCCAAGCCTTCGGCCCACCACACCATTTTGTCTGGAAAATGGCCAAAGCCACCATATTTGACGAAACGTCCGTCCAGATAGTGGACGTACTCATGGTTCAGGTTCCAAATGGCGAACTCGGGAGCGATCCAGAATTGGCGAAAGGCAAAGAAGCTGGCTTGGTTGCCCGGTTGCTGTGGTGTACCTTCTATATACATGCCGCCGTTGTCTGTACCTATATCAAACAGCAACTGCCCATAGGCGTTGTACTGGCTCCAGTTTTTGAAAGCTACGACTTGCAGCGCCTGGTTGTGATCGTTGGTTGTAGGTTGTTGCTCTGTTTTGAGCAAAGAGTGGAAATGGCTTTCCTGGGACGTTAGTCGCTGGCAGCTCTCGGTAAATTCAGCCGTGCTGAGATCCTGGGCGACGATAAATAGAGACTCTGAACATTCATGTCTTTGCGGTAGTACAGAGAGTAAGTCCGGTATGCGGCAAAGCTGAGTCTTCTCTTGGCAACTCAGTTGACCACCAAAGTGGTTTACATGGTATCCCAAGGTGTAGCTGTCTTTACCCGCATCACCTCTGATGGCAATATCTTTGAGTGCCAGGACTTCGAGCTGTTTATCCAGAACCAGTTGTTCTGGAGTCGGGGTATCGTCAGCTTGTTTGCCCTTGCTGGGGGTCAGTGCCAGGCGGTACATGGCCAGGGCCCAATATGCGTTTTCCCGCTCCCATGCTGATCTGTTGCCAGCTACAAAACCCAAAAGATCTGCGTCGAGGTGCTGTTGCAACAGCAGCTTATTCAACTGGCCATCGAGCCGCTGTCGGCTCTGGTTAAGTAGAAATCCATAGGCTCGAATTGTCTCCCATAATGCATAATCTCTGGCTTCACTGGCAGTTTGTTTACCCAATCGAGACAGCTGGTGGGCGAGCCTCGGCAGTAGTGGTGCAAGTTTTCCGGCTTGCTGGTCGCTGGTGAAATAGAGATAGAGGGTTACGGCAAACTGCTCATCCATAGAAAAGTTTGCCTGTTGCGGCAACCTTGTCAACGCGTCGGCTATGGCCTGAAAATCTGTGTCGGTCAATTTATCGAAGGGACCGAAATAACTGTATCCCCTCAAATAAAACAGCCCTTGCTGCCACTGCGTCATATCCGTTGTGTTTTGTAGTGACGCGAGCACATGCTGCAATTGCACTGGGTTATAGAGGGCATCCGAGTGTTGCAGTAATTGTTCATGGGAAGCTGTCGCTATGGCGGGGGACAGATTCGTGGTCTGTGTGTGGCCAGCGCAGGCGCTGATCATTAGCGTCATCAGTATGGAAGCGAGAGATTTTCCTGGAGTTGTGAGCAGAGGCATAGAGAGGGTCCTTTTTGTTATTTTGGATACAATATATCTTCATCCGTGCTGAGATCCCAGCCCCATTTGCCTTTGCTGTTTGATGACTCCAGTTGCAGGCTCCCTTTATCCGTGTGGCGCTGGTAAAATGTTCGCCTAACTCTTTTAATAGCGAGATGTGTCATGGCCAAGATAGACCAGCAGTTGTTCAATGCTCGGGCGCACGCGCTCGAAAAAGAATATGAACTTTGTCCCAAGTGCGGCAGTGAGCTCTCCGTGCGTCACAGTAAGCATGGTGGCTTCATTGGCTGTAATAATTATCCAGCGTGCGATTACACCCGGCCTTTGGTGCAGCACGAATCCATCGACTCTCAGCCTATTCCCGGCTCCGAGTGTCCCCAGTGCGGCCACGAGTTAGCGGTCAAGTCGGGGCGCTTTGGTATTTTTATTGGTTGTACCCAGTATCCACAATGCACTCATATCGAGCGACACGATCAGCAGGAAGAGGCTGAAAAAGTGGCTTGTCCTCAGTGTAATAGCGGAGTGCTTGAGCATAGGACCAGCAAGTTCGGCAAGAGCTTTTATGCTTGCAGCAACTACCCCAAGTGCAAGTTTCTGGTGAACTTTCCTCCTCGGGCAGAAGCTTGTCCTGAATGCGGTTTCGGTATTCTGGTAGAACGTAAGGGCGCTGCAGGCGACAGACTGGAATGTCCCCGTAAGGAATGTAAGTACAAGCGAACTCTGTGATCCGGCTAAATATGTGACTATAATCACCTCCGCTGTCGCCGAGGGCGCTCAGCCGTCTTTGTCTCTATAAAAGGTACTCTCAATGCTGCACTTGCTCGCCGCCAGGAGTAAGCAACTGCTTCTGGATGGAGGGGTCATAGCGTATCCCACCGAAGCTGTTTATGGTTTGGGATGCGATCCCGATAATGAAGCCGCCGTTTCCCGAATTCTCAACATCAAACAGCGTCCTTGGCACAAGGGGCTTATCATGGTCGCCAGTGACTATCGGCAGTTGCAACCCTATCTGGACGAGTCTCAACTGAGTGATGAGCAACTGCAGCAGGCTTTTGCCAAATGGCCCGGACCTTTTACTTTTGTCATGCCGGTGCGTCAGGGAATGAGCCAACTGCTTTGTGGCCATTTTGACTCTATAGCCGTCAGGGTGTCGGCCCATCCGGTTGTCAGGGAGTTGTGTGATACCTTGGGTAAGCCGCTGGTATCCACCAGTGCCAACTTGGCGGGTGAGCCGCCGGCACTGACTGTGAATGATATTGAAACAACTTTTGCCGGGCAGATAGATGCCCTTATCGAAGGGGAGTTGGGGCAGCAGCGCCAGCCTTCCACCATCATAGATATTCGCAGCGGCCAGATCCTGCGTAATGGCTAATAATTCCAAGCAAGAAGGAGCGAGCATGACGGCACCTGATTCCCACCAGGTAAAAGCATTCTTGATGCAACTGCAACAACAGATTTGTGAAGGACTGGAACGACTGGATGGCAAAGCTGAGTTTGCTACCGATTCCTGGAAACGGGCCGAGGGCGGTGGCGGGATCAGTAAGGTACTTAACGGCGGTGGCGTGTTTGAACAGGCCGGGGTGAACTTCTCCCATGTAGAAGGCGCAGCCATGCCGGCCTCGGCTACGGCACACAGGCCTGAGCTGGCCGGACGAAGCTTTGAAGCTATGGGGGTTTCACTGGTTATCCACCCGCTTAATCCCTATACCCCAACCACCCATGCCAATGTGCGCTTCTTTATCGCCCGTAAAGAAGGTGCCGATCCCGTCTGGTGGTTTGGTGGTGGCTTCGACCTGACCCCCTATTACCCTTTCCTCGAGGATGTGCGCGAATGGCATCAGCAAGCCAAAGCTATTTGTGAGCCCTTCGGCGAAGCGGTTTATCCCGAGTACAAAAAATGGTGCGATGAGTATTTCTTCCTGCCACACAGAAACGAAACCCGAGGTGTCGGCGGCCTTTTCTTCGATGACCTCAATGAAGGTGGCTTTGAGCACTGCTTTGCTTTCATGCAAGCTGTCGGAAATGGCTTCTTACCTGCCTATGCCCCCATTGTTGAGCGGCGTAAGGATACCGAATATGGCGAGCGTGAGCGCGAGTTCCAACTGTATCGCCGAGGTCGCTATGTAGAGTTCAACCTGGTCTATGACAGAGGAACGCTGTTTGGGCTGCAAACCGGCGGCCGAACCGAGTCAATACTCATGTCGATGCCGCCCTTGGTTCGCTGGCAATATGCCTATGAACCTGAAGCCGGCTCTGCCGAAGCCAAGCTATACAGTGACTTTTTGCACCCCAGGGATTGGCTCACTGAATAGTTAGTGAGCGTAACCAATAAGCCCTTCTTTGGCTTATTGGTTACGCATATGGTCAGCTAACTGAGCGATAGCATTGAAAATCACCTTCCTGTGTTCAGGATCCTTCAGATTGGCCTCCAGCGAGGCCCTCATGCATAACAGCCACTGATCGCGCATTCTTTCATCAACGGCAAACGGCATGTGTCTGGCTCTCAGCGCCGGGTGGCCATATTTGGCTTGATACAGCTGAGGCCCTCCCAACCAACCACTGAGAAATTCATATAGTTTCTGTTCCGATTGTGCCAGCGGAGCCTGATGTATGGACAGGAGTTCCTGAGTATCCGGCCGCGTTTGCATTTGCTGATAAAAGCTCTTGGCTATGGCGCGTATCGTCTCATCGCCACCAATCAGATCATAGGCGTTGGACTGGGTGGGGTCCCGCTCGGCTTCGGGTTTGCGATTGATAATTTTCTTTAGCCAGTTCATTTTCGTGTTGAATCTTGTTGTCGATTTTGGCGCCAGTATACACTGAAAGCCCCATAGGTCGGCAGCCTTGCCTGGCCTTGGGCCGCTGAGTAGACTGATACCTCTTCCATTGCTCTGGAGCACAGATGACCGACAGCTATGCCGTCTTTGGCAATCCCATTCATCACAGTAAATCACCCGCTATCCATGCAGCCTTTGCCGCTCAGACCGGGCAAACCCTAAGCTATCAAGCGATTCTGGCACCAATCGATGACTTCAGCGGCAGTGTCACGGCTTTTTTTGCTGCCGGGGGGATGGGCGCCAATGTCACTGTGCCTTTCAAGGAACAAGCCTTTCAACTCTGTGATGAGTTGAGCCAGGAAGCCGAAACCGCCGCCGCGGTGAATACCCTGATTAAACTGGATGATGGCAGAATTCGGGGTGACAATACTGATGGCTACGGCTTGGTGGCCGATCTTAGTTGTTACCTGACGCTGAAAGATAAAAAGGTCTTGCTGCTCGGCGCTGGTGGGGCTGCCAGAGGTTGTCTGCTTTCTCTACTGGCGGCCGGTGTCGGCCATATTGATATCTACAACAGAACATACAGTAAGGCCGAGGTGTTGGCGGCTATTGCGCCACAGCAATTGCAGGCGTTGAGGCGAAATGAACTCCATGAGGGCTATGACCTCATAATTAATTCCACCTCAGCCAGTTTGCATGGTGAGCTGCCGGATATTCCCGTAACCGTGGTTGCCAATCATAGCTATTGCTACGACATGATGTATTCGGCACATACAACCGCGTTCAATCGCTGGGCTGCCGAGCAAGGGGCGGCAAAAATACTGGATGGCTTAGGAATGTTGGTGGGGCAGGCGGCTAGAAGTTTCTATTTATGGCGAGGTGTCATGCCCAAAGTTGAGCCTGTACTCGAGAGTCTGCGGCAAGAATTGAAAGGAGAGGCCTCATGAATCAGGGGATCATCTTCAGCGACTTGTGTCAGTGGCAAGCCGAATCAAACAGGCTCATGTTTATGGCCCAGCAGCAAGGGGTCAGTATTCCTTGCTATGTTGGTTTACAACGTATGCAGCAACTAAGTGGCAAGGTTTTTCTCGAAGAACAAGAGATCCTGAGCCTGTTTGAACAGTGGCGCTTCGACTTCGAAGATGAAGCCGAGGCGCTGATTGAGCAGGAGTGCTTCAATGGAGCCGGTGAGATAGAGTTACCTTAGTCAGTACTACTTTGCTCGGCCAGGTACTCATCTTTAAGGCGGACATAGTTGTCTGCCGATTGTGGCAGAAATTGGCGTTCGGCTTCGGTCAAGGGGCGAGCCTGCTTGGCCGGGCTGCCTATATAGAGAAAGCCACTCTTTAGCACTTTGCCGGGAGGCACCAAAGAACCTGCACCTAAAATCACATCGTCTTCGATGATGACGCCATCCAAAATAATGGCTCCCATGCCAACCAATACACGATTACCTACCTTGCAACCATGAAGCATGGCTTTGTGCCCTATGGTGACATCATCGCCGATGAGCAGCGGGTGTCCCTCGGGATTGGTCACCGACTTACGGGTAACATGCAGGACAGTGCCATCCTGAACACTACTGCGTTTGCCTATGTGAATATGATTGACGTCACCCCGGGCAGCCACCATAGGCCAAACGCTGGCGTCCTGATCCAAAAAGATGTCACCTACCAGAACCGCAGCTTCATCAACATAGACGCCTTCGGCCAACTTTGGCTTGGTACCTTGGTAAGATCTGAGAGAATTGGCCATAAAAAGTCCTTATATGAATGGTTTTCGCCATTATAAAGATTAAAAAGTGGCAGGTCAGGACAAATTCTCGGCAAATAAGCCAAAAACAGCAGTTTTCTTATAAAAAGCCCTTGCACAAAAGTTTTGGCTCCCTATAATGCGCTCCCACTGACACGGCGCAGCGGCAACGCGAAAGACGTGACAGGGTCGAAGAAAAACGGCTCTCGAGTCCTTTCAACGACAGGCGAAAAAAGATGGTAAATACCTCTTGACGCCGCAGCAGGAAAGCGTAGAATACGCAGCCCTGACCCGATGGCCGCAGCGCCTAAGGGATTGCTCTTTAACAAGATAAACAAGCAAATCTGTGTGGACACTCACAGGCATTGAGAAATCGACAAAACGATTTAACTCGATGAAGAGTGTTCATACGAACAGAATTCATTGAGTCGATTCTTCGGA
>NZ_JBICJO010000066.1:0-12179 GCF_043103185.1 Shewanella sp. YQ_9 | reverse complement strand
TGTGATAAGAGTACAGGTTTTACAAAACACTGCGAAAATGGCATCCCCTAGGGGATTCGAACCCCTGTTACCGCCGTGAAAGGGCGGTGTCCTAGGCCTCTAGACGAAGGGGACCCCGGACTTAAGCATTTAAACTCGGCTTAAAAAGAGCTTATTGAGAGAAGTTGGTGGAGCTAGACGGGATCGAACCGTCGACCTCTTGCATGCCATGCAAGCGCTCTCCCAGCTGAGCTATAGCCCCAAGCTATCTCTCATTACATTTGAGTGTACTGCCAGCAACTTGCTGCCCTGTGTCTCAACTGCGAGGCGCATTCTATGCAGCACACCCAAATGTGTCAACGCCTTTTTTAGGAATTTATTCTGGCTGCTACAAATTCAACCGCTTTGGAGATTCTTTGCTCGCAACGAGCTTTCCCAATGAGAAATAAGGTTAAATCCAGAGCAGGAGATTGGCCCGCACCTGTCACGGCAACCCGCAAAGGCATGCCGACTTTACCCATTCCTACCTCCAGTTCGGCCGCAGTTGACTCAATGGCATTGTGAATCGCTTCCACGGTCCACTCAGGCAAAGCTGCCAACTTCTGCTGCACCAGTTGCAAGGGTTCCAATGCTACCCCACGCAAGTGCTTCTTGGCCTGTGCTTCATCAAACGCCTCGAAGTCTTCATAGAAGTAACGGCTGGAGGTAGCCATCTCTTTGAGTGTCTTGCTACGCTCTGCCAATGCAGTAACGATTTCAGTCAGTGCCGGGCCATTACTGGTATCTATCTGCTGATCACGCATGTGCCATTCGAGGAAACCGGCCACATATTCTGGATCCAGCGACTTCATATAGTGCTGGTTCAACCAAATCAGCTTTTCGGTATTGAATGCCGAAGCCGCCTTGTTGATATCGTCCAATTTGAAGAACTGCTTCATCTCCTCCAGAGAGAAGATCTCCTGATCGCCATGAGACCAGCCCAAACGCACCAGGTAATTCAGCAATGCTTCCGGCAGATAACCGTCATCACGATACTGCATTACGCTCACTGCGCCGTGACGCTTGGAAAGCTTGGCACCATCGTCACCCAGGATCATGGATACGTGGGCATACTCAGGGACAGGTGCACCCAGGGCCTTGAGAATGTTGATCTGTCTTGGGGTGTTATTGATATGGTCTTCACCGCGAACCACGCAAGTGATACCCATATCCCAGTCATCAACCACCACACAGAAGTTATAAGTAGGAGTACCGTCGCTGCGGGCAATGATTAGGTCATCCAGTTCTTCGTTGGCAATTTCAATCCGGCCGCGAACATGATCATCAAAAACCACGCTGCCTTCCTGTGGGTTTTTGAAACGCACTACATAAGGTTCATCTGTATCACGGGGAGCGGCATCACGGCAGCAGCCATCATACTTCTGGCGTTCACCCTTGGCGGCCTGCTCTTCACGCAGAGCTTCAATGCGCTCACGAGAGCAATAACACTTGTAAGCCGTGCCCTCTTTTAACATCTGAGCGATGATCTCGTTGTATCGTTCGAAGCGTTTGGTCTGATAGTAAGGACCTTCGTCCCAATTCAGGCCCAACCATTCCATCCCTTCCAGAATGGCATCAACCGCCTCCTGAGTAGAACGCTCAAGATCCGTATCTTCGATACGCAGCACAAACTCGCCATTATTGGCACGAGCGTGCAACCAGGAGTATAGAGCCGTACGGGCACCGCCCACATGAAGAAAGCCGGTAGGGCTGGGAGCAAAACGCGTCTTGGTGGTCATAATTGAACACTAACCTTAAGAATAAACGCCTGCCAGGCAGGCAAATGAAAAGTGCGCATATTCTAGCAGCCTAACCCTACAAGGGAAAAGAGCTCTGGCCGACAGTCACAAGATAGATATTGCGGCTCTGGATTGCCCTGCCGAGCCATATTCTGAGTAAGACACACCCGGATAGCGCCCCAGGCTGTAATACTAGCGCTTCTTTCACGCTGGCTAAATTTTCAACTACGCTTCAGGAAAGCATCTTTTTTGTGGAACAGAGGCTATGACAGGAATCAGTCAATCGGCTTCCCTCGCCAGCATTGCGGCCTATTTGAAGCACACCAACGACTATGACGAGCAAACGGCGCAAAAAGAAGCCAGAGAAGTGATGCATAACCTGGTGACTATGCGTCAGAAGGGCTTTATTACCGGCTGGTACTTTGACGAGCAGGGGCATCTGGAGCTACTGCCCAGTGACGCCGTGCTCAAGCGCATAGATCCCCCCAAGTAAATCAAAGTCGCAATAGGCGGTTTTCCACCCATAATCGACAGCAATGTGAGCAAGATCTCACCCAAACAGCAAAAAGGCGTGACAAACATCAAATAAACTACACTTTAGCAACCAATGAGTTACAAAAAAGTAATCAAGTTGGCGCACTACTTGCCTTACCCAATACAGACCTTAGGGAAAGTCGGCTGTATTCCCGCTGGAGATACGCACTTTGGGGTACGTATTTTTCAATAACTCAAGAGCATATAAAAAGGACACATCATGAGTGCATTCAATCCATCCAAACTCTTTACCCAGCCACTGAAAACCCTTGCCCAAGTGACGGCTTTGGCCGGCGCATTGGCGAGCTTCTCGGTTCTGGCAGAACCGGTAGAGATTAAGTTTTCCCACGTTGTGGCAGAAAACACCCCCAAGGGCCAGATGGCACTGAAGTTCAAGGCCTTGGTCGAAGAACGCCTGCCGGGTGAATATCAGGTCAGTGTGTTCCCCAATTCACAACTCTTCGGAGACAACAATGAACTGGCCGCGCTGCTGCTCAACGATGTGCAGTTGGTTGCGCCATCACTTTCCAAGTTCGAGCGTTACACCAAAAAACTACAGCTGTTCGATCTGCCGTTTTTGTTCAAAGACATGGCCGCTGTCGACAAGTTCCAGCAGAGTGAAGCCGGGCAAAAGCTGCTGAACTCCATGAAGCGAAAAGGCGTTGTTGGCCTCGGTTATCTGCACAATGGTATGAAGCAGTTCTCTGCCAATGAGCCGCTGCTTTTGCCCAAGGACGCCAGCGGCAAAAAATTCCGGGTTATGGCCTCTGACGTGCTGGCGGCCCAGTTTGCCGCCGTTGATGCAACTGCAGTTAAAAAACCCTTCTCCGAGGTGTTCACCTTGTTGCAAACCCGCGCCATAGATGGTCAGGAAAACACCTGGTCCAATATCTACTCCAAAAAATTCTTCGAGGTGCAGAGCCATATCACCGAAAGTAACCATGGTGTGCTCGACTACATGGTGGTGACCTCCAACACGTTCTGGAAGAGTCTGCCCGGCGATAAGCGGAAAATCATCAAAGAAGCGCTCGATGAAGCCATTGCCTATGGCAACAAGATTGCCGGTGACAAGAATGACCAGGACCGCCAGTTGATCATCGACTCCAAACGCTCTTTGGTAGTTGAGCTCACCCCAGAGCAACGCCAGGCCTGGGTTGATGCAATGAAGCCGGTATGGGCCAAATTTGAAGACCAAATCGGCAAAGACGTGATAGATGCCGCCGTGGCCGCCAACCAGTAAGTCAGTATGGGGGCTCCGGCCCCCGCAATTTCTGCGGAGAGCAATATGATTTCACGCGCCTTGGGCTACTTTGAGGAAGGCTTTCTCAACTTATTGATCACCCTGATGACGGTACTTGTCTTTGTCGAAGTCGTTGCCCGCTTCTTTTTCAATACAGGGTTTCTCTGGATGCAGGAGCTGACCTTGACCCTCTGTGGTTGGTTTGTCCTCTTTGGCATGTCATACGGCGTTAAAGTCGGTGCCCATATAGGTGTCGATGCCTTCGTCAAAAAGCTTCCCAGGACAGGCCGCAAATACGCCGCTATGCTGGCTGCTGTCATCTGTTTGATCTATTGCGGCCTGTTCCTTAAAGGCAGCTGGGATTATCTCAGCCAGATGTATCAGATTGGGATACCCATGGAAGATATCGACTTCCCCCATGCCCTGGTTGCCAAACTGGACCCCGACTTTGCCTGGGAAACCTTGCGCATAGATGTGGAAGATCCGGCAGTACCACTGTGGATCTCCCAAAGCATTCTGATTATCGGTTTTGCCATGTTGACCTGGCGTTTCATTGAACTGTTTTTTGCCATTCTGACCAACCGCTCACAAGGATTCAGCTTCCACGATGAAGCCAAGGAAAGCATGCACCTGGCAGACGAAAACGAAGCCGGCGAAGACAAAAACAACTCCAAGCATGAGTAGGTAACGCCATGACAATAGCTACCCTCTTTATCGTCTTATTTGTTTGTATGCTGCTCGGCATGCCCATTGCCATTGCACTGGGTTTCTCCAGCATGCTGACTATTTTACTGTTTTCCAACGATTCGCTGGCCTCTGTGGCCCTGAAACTCTATGAGTCCACTTCAGAGCACTACACTTTGCTGGCGATCCCTTTCTTTATTCTGTCCTCGGCCTTTCTCTCCACCGGCGGCGTCGCCAGGCGGATCATCGACTTCGCCATGGACAGTGTCGGCCATATCCGCGGCGGTTTAGCCATGGCCTCGGTCATGGCCTGTATGTTGTTTGCCGCCGTCTCCGGCTCTTCTCCGGCCACAGTGGCAGCTATCGGCTCCATAGTTATCGTCGGCATGATCCGCGCCGGATATCCGGAAAAATTTGCCGCCGGGGTTATTACCACCTCAGGTACCCTGGGAATACTGATCCCACCATCGATTGTGATGCTGGTTTATTCGGCAGCCACCGAAGTGTCCGCGGCGCGGATGTTTATGGCCGGGCTGATCCCTGGGTTACTGGCGGGGATGCTGATCATGCTGGCCATCTATATAGTGGCCCGTATCAAGGGACTACCTTCCCTGCCCTTCCCCGGCATTCGCAAGCTCTCTATCTCAACGGCCAAGGCGCTGGGTGGCCTGATGCTGATTGTCATAGTGCTGGGTTCCATTTACGGCGGGGTCGCCAGCCCCACGGAAGCCTCGGCGGTCGCCTGTATCTATGCCTATTTCATTGCCGTCTTCGGCTATCGCGATATCGGGCCACTGAAAAATGTCGCCTGGCGCAATCCTGGTGAGCCTATAGTCAAAGCCATAGGCCGCAATCTGGGATACAGCTTACTGGGGTTACTCAAGACACCGGCCGACAGAGAGATACGCGCCGTCGTCAGGGATGGCGCCAAAGTCAGCATCATGCTGCTGTTTATCATAGGCAACGCCATGCTGTTCGCCCATGTATTGACCACAGAGCGGATCCCTCACATGATTGCCGAAAACATAGTCGGCATGGGCCTGCCTGCCTGGGGCTTTCTCATCATAGTCAACCTGTTGTTGCTGGCCGCAGGTAACTTTATGGAGCCATCAGCCATTTTGCTTATTATGGCGCCCATCCTCTTCCCCATCGCCACCCAGTTGGGGATCGACCCCATTCACCTTGGGATCATCATGGTGGTCAATATGGAGATAGGAATGCTGACGCCGCCGGTGGGGCTTAATCTGTTTGTGACCTCGGGGATCACAGGCAAGAGCATAGGTTGGGTAATCCATGCCTGCCTGCCTTGGCTGCTGCTGCTATTGGGGTTCCTTATTCTGATCACCTATGTTCCTCAAGTATCTCTGTTCCTGCCTGAGTATCTGGATTCGCTGCGGAGCTTTTAATCCTTGAAATCATCAGGGCTATCGGCGAGTCTAAGACTCGCCGATTTCTTTACTCCGCAATGACGCCGGGACAATAAGATGCCGCTCAACAACAAGACCCGAAAGCGCCTGCTTATCACCACCATGCTGGTGACGGGTCTGTTTATTACCCTCAAACTGACCTACTGGTACCATCTGGATAAGGGATTCACCCAATACCAGGCCCTGGCAGACAAACAGCTCAGCGAAGTCATAAGCTTTATTGAAGGCGCACTCATTCGCTATGAGAGTATTCCCCATGTGCTGTCCACCAACCCCATGCTGGCCCGGGTAATCAAGAGTAGCGCAGACAAGAGCGAAATCAGCAAAATCAACAAGTACTTTGAAGAGATACAGCATGTCACCGAAGCCTCTGATATCTATCTGCTCAATAGCCAAGGGGATGCTATTGCCGCCAGTAACTGGCAGCAAGCCTATTCGTTTATCGGTCAGAATTATGCCTTTCGTCCCTACTACACAGAAGCCATAGCCGGCAGGCTGGGCAGCTATTACGCCGTCGGCACCTCGTCCAACACCAGGGGGTTTTATTTCTCCTACCCGATTTACGATCAGGGTAGAGTACTCGGTGTCATAGTGGTCAAGGTCGATATTGCCGATATTGAAGAGCAGATGACGGGGCTGGCCAAGGCGGGCCAGTATGAACTGGCCATCAGCGGTGAGGATGAAGTCATCTTTCTGGCCAGTATTGCCAATTGGCGCCTGAGGTCACTGCAACCCCTGGCAGCGGAAAGGTTACAGCAGATAACCCTTAGCCGCCGTTATGCCGACCGTAAGCTGCAGGAACTCAGGATAGATCCGCCCTACCGGCAGGAAACACCCGCCCACAGGGCACTATATCGGATAGAAAACGATCAGGGCCAGGCCCAATATCTGGATACTCGCAATGAAATGACCAAGGTAGGCTGGTATGTGCATGTGCTGACACCTGTTGCACCTTTGTATCGTTCACTGCCCCCTGTGATGTTGCTGTCCGCCAGTATCTTTCTGTTGCTGGCATTGGGGCTGCTGTTCAGTCTCGAGCGGCGCCGTAACCTAAGACGCATGCGCCAGGCCCAGAGCCAGCTGGAACATAGGGTCAAAGAACGTACCCGGGAGTTGGAAGATGCCAACACCCAACTGAAACAAACCCAGGATGAACTGATCCAGGCCGCCAAGCTGACTGTCATCGGCAGTCTGTCTGCCAGCATCAACCATGAAATCAATCAACCATTGGCGGCGCTGCGCAGTTATGCCCAAAACACTCAAACCTTTCTTGGTCGGGGCATGCATGACAAGGCACAGGAAAACCTGGTCACCATCATCAGCCTGACCGACCGCTTGGCGGAAATAGTTGCCCAGTTCAAGAGCTTCACCCGCAAGAGCCAGGGCCAGGACAAGCCCACCAGTATCAATGAAACTGTGCAGGAGGCGCTGACCATAGTGCATCCGGAAATCGACAAGCAGGGGGTCCGGCTCGAACTGCAGCTCCCGGGTAAGCCCTGGTGCTTCTACGGCGATAAAATACGCCTGCAACAGGTACTGGTGAACCTTATAAGCAACGCCATAGTCGCCATGCAACGAGTCGATGAGCGTTTGTTGACCATCAGCATCAGCGTAGAAGAGATGCTTTGTATCCGTATTCAGGATTCCGGCCCCGGCGTCAACGAAAGCCAGATGGAGAAAATTTTCGAACCCTATTTTACCACCAGCCAACGACAGGGATTGGGTCTGGGACTCTCCATCTCCCGCCGAATTGTCGAATCCATGCAGGGCTCCATCAGCGTCGCCAACGCCGCCGAAGGTGGCGCTGTATTTCAGATCCTGTTGCCTCTGTACCGCGGCGAGGAAACCCAATGAGCGAACAAGAATACACAGTCCTGATCCTGGACGACGAACCCCATATAGGCACAGTGCTGAGCCAGTTATTTGAACTCGAACGCATCAGTGCCAAGGCATCGACCCAACCGAAAGAGATCTTGCGCCACCTCAGCCGCGACTGGATGGGAGTGGTCATTACCGATGTCAACATGCCCGGCATGGATGGCATCAGTGTCATGCAGCAAATCAAACAGCTGGATGCCGATCTGCCGGTGATACTGATCACCGGCTTTGGCGATATCGCCATGGCGGTCAGCGCCGTTAAACAGGGCGCCTATGACTTTCTGGAAAAACCCTTCAACAACGAGCATATTCTGGATGTCGTCAAGCGGGCACTGGACAAGCGCAGCCTGACGCTGGAGAACCGTAAGCTCAAGCAGGAGCTGGAATCCCAGAGCCTGCCAGGCCCCAGGATCCTCGGCAACAGTCCGGGTATCCGTCAGATGCGCCATCTCATCCATCAGGTGCTGGATACTCCGGCCGATATCCTGATCGAGGGTGAAACCGGCACAGGCAAAGAGTTGGTTGCCCGTTACCTGCACGATCACAGCCCCAGACACGGCGCCAACTTTGTCGCCATCAACTGTGGTGCTATCCCGGAAAACATTATAGAGAGTGAGCTGTTCGGTGCCGAAGCCGGAGCCTTTACCGGCGCCGACAAGACCCGGATTGGCAAGTTTGAGTACGCCAACGGCGGCACCCTGTTCCTCGATGAAATTGAGAGCACACCTATGGCATTGCAGGTCAAGTTGCTGCGTGTGCTGGGAGACAGGAGAGTCGAGCGTCTGGGCTCCAATAAATCCATAGCACTGGATATCAGGGTGATTGCCGCAACCAAGGTCGACCTCAAAGAACTGTGCCGCCAGGGCAGCTTTCGCGAAGATCTCTTCTATCGTCTCAATCTGGTGACTGTGGCCATTCCGCCGCTGAGGGAGCGACGGGAAGATATTCCCTTGCTGTTTCTGCACTTTGCCCGTATCGCTTCGGCCCGCTACCACAAGGCGCTGATTGCCCTTGGCGGTGAGCAGCAGGCCCGTCTCAGTACCCATGAATGGCCCGGCAATGTGCGCGAATTGAGAAATCTGGCGGAACGTTATGTTCTGCTTGGTGCTGAGGCAGCCTTTGCCGGCGCCATAGGCAGCAGTGACAGCCTGCAAAGCGGCATGTCACTGACTCAAAGGGTGGAGTTTTTCGAAAGACTGCTGATTGAAGAAGCCCTGGCGCACAACAAGGGCTCCATCAAGCTGACCATGGAACAGTTGGAGCTACCGCGCAAGACCCTCTACGACAAGATGCGCAAATATGGTCTTGAGCGTAAAGATTACCTCAACGATGCCCCTTGAGGCGTATCCATCTCCTGGCTGAGCGGCTGTTTTTGCCGCCAGCCAAGGCGCCAAACCGCCAGCGAAGTCAAAAACAGCAAAACCATGGATCCCATCACCACGCCCTGCCACTCGCCTCGCTGCCAGAACAGCATCAAAAAAGGGCCTCCCATTGCGGCGCCAAGGTAATAGCAGCACAGATATAATGAAGTGGCCTTGGCCCTGTGGCTGCTGGCGCGCATGGCCACAAAGGAGTTACAGCAACTGTGGGTAATAAAGAAACCGCAGGAGGTGAGCAAAAAGCCTACGCAGATCCACACCTGGGTATCCAGCAGAGTCAGCAGACTGCCGCACAACATCAGCAGCAAGGAAATTCTGAACAGAGGCAACTGCCCATGGCGGGCAATCCACCTGGCGGTGTAATAAGACGCCAGTGTGCCGCTTGAGTAGCAGAGGAAAATCAGCGTCGCCTCAAACCGGCTCCAATCATAAGGCGGTGCCATCAAGTGCAACTGAATAAAGCTGTACTGGTTGACCATCATCATAAATGCCAGCCCACCGATAAGGTAAGCCAGTCGCATCTGACTATCCTTGAGGTGATGCACAAAGCCCCGTAAGTCTTCACTGCCACCGCGCCAGAAACGCCACTGTTTCGGCAGCCGTTCTCGCTTGGAGGCGCTGACGGCATTGGGCAGTAAATAGCTGACCAGTGCCACCCCAAACAGACTCACCGCCAGCAGCAGCCACATGGCATCCTGCCATAATAGATGTTGCGACATCAGCCCGCCAAACAGCCGACCGATAATGCCACCGAAACTGTTGGCGGTAATGTAAACCGCCGCGGCCTTGAGCATGGTCTCAGGTCTGAGTTGCTCCTTGAAATAAGCCATGGCGATGGCCGGTACAGCCGCCAGCAATATCCCCTGAAGCAACCTCACCGCCACCAGCGCATTGAAGTCTTTAACAAATACCAACAAGATATTGGACAGCGCCAGGGCCCAGAGGCTGATAACTATCGGCTTGTGACGGCCAATCCTGTCCGAGACTATGGCATAGCCAAGCAAGGAAAACGCCAGCGTAAAGCTGGTGACAGAAAGCACCAGAGTCGACTTGGCTGCCGTTACCTGAAAATGCTCGGCAATCAAGGGCAGCATCCCCTGCATCAAATACAGATTGATATAAACCACCACTGATGCCACGCACAGTGCCCAAATCAAACGGGTATCACGCGCATGCCGGCCAACGGCTTCGACCTTAGTCACTCCGACCTCTTAAATTAGCAAAGGATTCACCACAACAAGGTTAGCACCGGGCAATGCATAACAATAATAGATAAATAATATCGATTTCATCAATTTTTGTTATGCTTGAAAAACTTCCTCAAGATTATCCGCAAGAGTAAGGCGAGACGTGGACATCCGACAACTAAAACACCTGGATAACCTGGTTAAGTACGGCAGTTTTACCCGAGCAGCAGAGAAGCTGAATTTGGCCCAACCCGCCCTCAGTCAGAGTATCAAGCGACTGGAGCAATCTCTCGGCGTCACTCTGGTCGACCGCAGTGGCAGCCGCCAGGAAAGCGGCATTCGCCTCACTGCCGAAGGGCTGGCGCTGCATCAACATGCGGTATTGATCCTCAAACAGCTGAGTCAGGCAGAGGCCCATATCCGGGCCATGGCCGAGCTGGCCAAGGGCGAAGTGCGAATTGCCGTGCCCGGTATGTTGGGCTCTTTCTACCTGCCGTCACGGGTGATGGCTTTTCGCCATCAGTATCCGGATTTGAAGCTGTCTCTGTTTGAGGGAGGCACCCGCGATGCCCTGAGGATGCTGGAGCAGGAAGAGGTGGATATAGCGATTATCACGGCCCAGGATCTCAAGCCTGAGTTCGAGTCCTGTCTGTTAATTAGAGAGCAGATGGTGGTAGCTTCAAGCCCTGAACACCCCTTGGCCACAAATGAGGCCGTAACGCTGGAGCAGTTTTTCGCCCATGAGTTAGTGATGTTCAAACCCGGTTATTTTCATCGTGAATGGATGCTGAGCCGAGCCAGAGAGCTGCAACTCGAGCCTAGGATCGCCTTTGAAACCAACCTGATAAACCTGATAAAACAGATTGTAAGTCAAGGGTTTGCCGTCACCAGTGTGTTGGAAATGGTGGTCAATGAAAGAGATGACATCATAGCCCTGCCCTTCGCACCTCCTGTACATCTCGACCTGCATATTGCCTGGAAGAAACAGCGCCCGGTAAGCCAGGCCGACCGGGCCTTTGTGGAGTTTTTGCTGGCCAATAAGTAAAAAGGCCGGTGGGATCCGCAACGTAGATCAGATAAGGATCGGTTGACCGATCCTTCTGATGAGAGACAATCGGAAACCTGTTTGTAGGTTTCCGATTTTTTATGTCTATTCAAAACTGCTTTACCGACTTTCTTGAAGAGAGTCCTGTTGATGTCGCTCAGTTAACCACCTTCTCCGAGCATATTCCTGACGAATGGATTGCTAAAGCGGTAACACTTTCCGATAAAGCGACGATTCGTCGACGTCGCTTACCGAGTGATATGGTTCTTTGGCTTATTGTTGGAATGGCTTTCTTCCGCAATGAACCGATTGCCGAAGTCGCACGGCGAATGAATGTCTGTGCCGAGGGGTTGGCTAATGAGGAGCTGTTAGCAAAAAGTGCGTTAACGCAAGCAAGGCAACGCCTTGGCAAAGCAGCCCCAGAATGGTTGTTCAGGCAATGCAGCCACAGGTGGGGGGTAGAGCGTTATCCTGAGGATACTTGGCAAGGTTTGCAGGTCTTTGCTGTGGATGGCGCGCTTTTTCGAACCGCTGACACACCGGAGCTAAGAGACCATTTTGGGTCAGGGAATACATCCAGCGACAGACAGATGCCTCATCCAGTATTAAGGGTGGTGACCATGATGAATGTTCGCTCTCATGTCATTGTCGATGCCGCTATAAGCCCTTATCGTCGAGGCGAAATGCCTCTTGCTATGCCCTTTATTGACGCCTTACCGGATAACTCCGTGACCTTATTGGATAAGGGTTTTTATGGAGTAGGCTTACTTCTTTCTCTCCAAAATAGTGGTGTTAACAGACATTGGTTGTTACCGGCGAAGAAAGGGGTGAAATACACCCTTCTGGACGATAAAGAGAGTGACGACATGCGAGTCGAAATGAAAGTCTCTCCACAAGCACGCAAGAAAAATCCTAACCTACCTGAAACCTGGCAAGTGAGAGCCGTGACTTATCAGGTACAAGGTAAGCCAAAAACCGTATTTACGTCTCTTCCCAGAGAGCAGTACGATGCGGGAGCAGTCGCGGCGCTTTACCACGAGCGATGGGA
>NZ_JBICJO010000065.1:0-36885 GCF_043103185.1 Shewanella sp. YQ_9 | reverse complement strand
CCATGCATAACGGCCAGCTCGCCATCCCAGGCTCTCGCTCATAAGCTTGTTGCTTCGCAACATTCGCCTTGCTCGACCTTCGAGCCTCGACATCCCTGTCTCGGCTACGCCAATTTGCAACAACGCCAGCGGCGGCTCCGAAGGGGGAATTGGTGCAATTCTGTAATAATAGCGTTGCTTGAAATTGCTTATATACCCACAGACATACGCCTATTCCCCAGGCACAGGCGGAACTGTGACCGTCGAAAACAAGGATGTTTTCGTCGAGGCTACAGGGACGTATTCACGCCGTATCACAGGATTGCCTGTGCGAGAGTGCACCGCAGGTGATGGGCTGCAACTTAGTTGGCAGCTAAAACCAGGTTTATTGGTGAGATATGGTTCAAAGCCATGATAGCCGCTGTGCCAGCGGCCTAAAGTCGTGGAGCTTCGCCCCACACCCGACCAAGCGGGGATCAACAGCAATCCCCTCTTGGATCTCCCCTGCCGCCCCGCACGGTGTCGAAAGCCCCTCGGCCTAATGGCGCAAATCACTACCGCTTCAGACGCTCATCCCTGATTCGACTGTCGCTGCTTCGGCATCCATGCCTCAGCCACGTTATTTGCGCCAACGGCTTTCGGCGACACCGAGGGGGAAGTCGGTGCAATTCTTCCTCCAACGGTGTCGTATTTAGCTGCAGATGTACGCCTATTTCCCAGGCACAGGATTGTCTGTGTAAAAGGTTGTTCTTGGCGGCGCCGCTATCGTGGGAGGGAATAACTTGGTTTCCGGCGGTTTTTTCATTGCTGATGAAAAAGACCCAACTCACGTTGGGTCTTTGGGGATTTTAAATCAACGAGGTTTTACCGCTCAGGTTGGCGGTAAACGCCTTAACCCTGTTTCGGTTCCACTGCCCGATAATGATCCTGCATGGTGTAAGAGCGGGCGTAGAGCGCAAACACCAAGGCGGCCAGCAGGGCGAAGCCGGCGAAGAAGAACATCTGGAAGGCGGTGACACTCAGGCCGGTTTCGGCAATCTGATTGGTCACGGCATCGCTCTTG
This sequence comes from Shewanella sp. YQ_9, assembly GCF_043103185.1. Taxonomy (NCBI): domain Bacteria; kingdom Pseudomonadati; phylum Pseudomonadota; class Gammaproteobacteria; order Alteromonadales; family Shewanellaceae; genus Shewanella; species Shewanella sp. YQ_9. The sequence goes on along the minus strand of NZ_JBICJO010000065.1, from coordinate 35,843 downwards.
ACGCTGGCGTTGGCCAATAGCACCCAGAGGTTGCCCACAGTGACCGACAGTGTCCAGAAGCTCATGATGCTGCCTTTCATCGACTTGGGTGCCTGGCTGTAGGCAAATTCCAATCCGGTGGCAGAAACCAGTACTTCACCGAAAGTCAGCAGTGCATAAGGCAGTACTTGCCAGGTGATGGACATGGGGGTGCCTCCATCCATCATCAGCTGAATGCTGCCTATCACTATCCAGGAAAGGCCGGAGAAGGCGATACCGGCGCCCATTTTACGCAGGGCATTGAGGCGTACGCCGCTGCGCTCCAGCATGGGGTAGAGCACAAAGTTATTGAAGGGGATCAGCAGCATAACCAGCAGTGGGTTAAGCGCTTGCATCATGGCCGGCTCAAACCAGTCCGGCTTGACCATGTCGTTGGCCTGTAAAATCCAGGTAGAAGCCTTTTGATCGAACAGCGACCAGAAGGGAGTGACCAAGGCAAACAGGATTAAGATGCGGAATACGGCGCGCACTCCGTCCACTGCCTCGAGCGGGTGTTGATTGCGGGCCCGCTCAAGCTGCATGGAAGCGCCTATGCCGACAAAGCCCATCAAGAGCACCATCGCCAGACACAAGGCGGTCACCACTCCCAGGCTGTTGTATTGGGTGAGGGAAAACAGCGCCAGCAGTATGCCTATGGCACTCAGCAGCAAACCTATATTGGCCTTGCCGGGTACGGGAGTGAAGATGGCGCTCTTGAGCACCGGCAGGAAACCGTGTGGATCTTTGGGCTCGGGTTGCTGGTGGACATAACGTTTACGGCCGCCCCAGAAGAATACCGTGGCGATAAACATCAATACCCCTGGGATACCGAAGGCCACTGAAGGACCGAAGAATTTCAGCAGTAGCGGCATCGACAGCGAGGCGAAGAAGGAGCCGAAGTTGATGGTGAAATAGAACATGTCGAAGGCTTTTTGCGCCAAGGACTTATTGCTCTGATCGAACTGATCGCCCATGAAAGAGGATACCAGCGGCTTGATGCCGCCCGATCCCAGGGCTATCAGAAACAGGCCCGAGTAGAAGCCGGTTTTGCTGGTTTCGAAAATCGCCAGGAAGGCATGGCCAATCACATAGACTATGCTGAGCCACAAAATGGTGTGGTATTTACCGAAGAAACGGTCGGCCAGCCAGCCCCCCAGGAGAGGGAAGAAATACACCCCGATCACAAAGGAGTGGAACACATCTTTGGCTTCGCCCTGACGCAGTTCTTCCGGCACAGACAGCAGCAAAGCCGTCATCAGGAAGGGAGTCAGAATATTGCGCATGCCGTAAAAACTGAAGCGCTCGCAGGCTTCACTGGCAATGATAAAGGGGATCTGCCGCGGCCAGCGTGCAGAGGAAGGTGAGCTCATAATGTACCTTGGTTATTGTCGATTCTAATAAAGGTTGCAGCTATATGCGCATAATCCGGCTTTCCATTCAACTCCGGCCATGAACAAAACCGTTTTTTTTGTGAACTGAAGTGCAAATTTGCGTCGAAAGCCATGAAAAGGGCAAACTGATTACTCGCATTGGCAGCGGCATTGAGCTGTCATCATAGCGCCACGCTAAACCAAGGCTATCGGGAGCCGGGCACCATGGATACACCCTTGTATGGACCATTGACCATCGATGAATGGCTCAGGCTCAACCTGCAGCGCCAGGGCTTGTTGCAACCGGCGAACTCGGCGGCGGCCATAATCCGTCAGCTGGGCTATGTGCAGATAGATTCCATTAATGTGGTCGAGCGTGCCCATCACCATGTGCTGCACAGCCGGTTGCCCGGTTATCACCCCGAGCAGCTGCAACAGGCTATTGCCGCTAAAGAGGTGTTCGAGTACTGGGCTCACGCCGCGACCTATCTGCCCATGAATGACTACAGGTACAGCCTGCAACGCAAACAGCAACTGAGTCAGGGGGATAAACACTGGTTTGAACCGGACGAGCCCTTGATGCGGGAAGTGCTTGCCAGAGTGCGCGCCGAGGGGCCGCTCAAGGCCAGTGATTTTGAACACTCAAGTGATCAGCGTGGCAGTTGGTGGGACTGGAAACCGGCCAAGAAGGCGCTGGAACAGCTGTTTATGCGCGGCGAGTTAATGGTGGTGCGGCGCGAGCGGTTTCAAAAGGTTTATGATTTGGCCGAGCGGGTGTTGCCGCCGGGCATAGATACCCGGGTGCCCGACGATGATGAGTTTGGCCGGTATCTGGTGAACCGCTTTCTCAATGCCAACGGCTTTGGCTCAGAGGCTCAGTTTGCCTATCTGCGTAAAGGCATGCGGCCGGTTATCAAGCGGGTGTTGGCCCAAGGGCTGGAGGCCGGCGAGCTGCAGCGGTTCAAGGTCGATGGTCAGCAGTATTTCTGCCCGGCAGAGCTGAGTGCGGCGCCCATGATCCCGGAGCGGGTCTGGCTGCTCAATCCCTTCGATAACCTGGTTATTCAACGTAACCGCTTAAAGCAATGGTTTGGCTTTGACTATCAACTGGAAGTGTACCTGCTGCAGGAAAAGCGAATCTACGGCTACTACAGCCTGGCCATCCTCTGGCGCCAGCAGTTTATCGGCCGGGTCGATGTCAAGGCCGACCGGCCGCGCCAATGCCTGCTGTTGCAAAACCTGGTGTTGGAGCCTGAGTATGCCAATCGGCCTTTGGATGATGTGTTACTGGCCGAACTCGTCAGGGCCATTGCCGACTATACCCGTTTCAATGCCTGTGAACGTTGGAAGTTGGTGCGCAGCAATCACAAGGGGCTGAAGCAGCTCTGGCGTCGCCAGCAATGGCTGTGAATTGGGCTTAAGCCGGCTCGAAAAACTTTTCGGCCAGCACCACCCGGTTCCGGCCGGCACGTTTTGCGTGGTAAAGCTGCATATCGGCCTGTTTATAAAGGCTTTCGATACTCCTGCCGTGGCGCCTTGGCATATGGACTATGCCTATGCTGACCGTGATGGGTAGATGGGGCACCTGTCCGTTACCGAAGTTGTGCTCGGCAACTTTGGCACGTATCTCCTCGGCCTTACGCTCGGCATCGGCGGCCGAAACTCCCCGCAGCAGCAAACCAAACTCCTCGCCGCCCAAGCGGCCAAGCAGATCATAGGGCCTGAGCCTGTCTTCCAGCAGCTGCACCAGTTGTTGCAGTACGGCATCACCACAGTCGTGGCCGTAGCTGTCATTGGTGGCCTTGAAGTAGTCAATATCGAGCAGCAAAAAGGCAAATTCGCTCAATCCTCTATTGGCTTCGGCCTTGGCGCGGCGCCAGTTTTCGAAGAAGCGGCGACGGTTCATGGCTCCGGTGAGCGGGTCGGTATTGGCCAGTTTTTCCAGCCGCTTGAAGCTGCGGTGACGGATCCGCTCGCCGGTATAACCTATACCAACGGCCATGGTATAGGCAGCAAAGAAGTTCACTACACCAAGACCCGCCAAGCTATCGGCCCCTTGCCACAGATTTTGGTTCAGCGTCAGCATCAGCCAGATACAAGAGGCCAATCCCAGGCTTAACAGCAATCCTCGGCTGCGACCCAATAGTAGAAATGCCAATATGGGCGATAGCAGCAGATAGAGGGTGATTTGATGTTGAGTGCCGAGCAGTAGGCTCATCGCCAGGGCAATGCAGGTGGGCACCAGCACTGTCAGCCACTGGCTGCGGCGCAAATTACCGTAAAACCAGAGGTCGGCCACAATCGCGACATGGGCCGCCAGCCCCAACAGATTGATGACGACAGCGGCATCACTTTTGAACAGCCACAGGTAAAGCAACATGAAAAACAGCGAAGTAGCCGCTGTGGCCAGTAAGCAGGAGAGCAACTGGCCAGCCTGGCATTCCTGGGAGATCTGCCACATGGGATCGGTATCTTGCAGTCGGGTGGCAAACAGTCGGCTAACAGCCGGAGCGTGGATAATCATGATGCGGGTCCAAATGAAGAGGCCCTGAATGGGCCCTGAGATACACAGAACCCAAAAATATGTGGCGCTGTGCCTGTTACATCTGTTGTTAATGGTGCGATTTTCAAAGGTTTTCAGCAAATGACATCGTTGTCTTTTTGAGCCGGAGCAGGTTAAGCAAACAACTGGAACCGAGATCACGCGTCTCGCTTTGAAACAAATTGGCGCTAATGTGTTGTGAGTGAGAGGAATGTGGCATTTTGGTAAACAAATCCCCGCAAGCGGACTTTTGTCCTCAAGGCTTTTTTGGCGCCGCCGGTAGACTCGGGTCAGTTTTTATCCGAGGAACAGCTTATGACAGCACATATCAACGCCGCCAAAGGCGATTTTGCCAAGACAGTTATCATGCCCGGCGATCCTTTGCGGGCCAAATACATTGCCGAGCACTTTCTCGAGGATGCCCGCGTGGTGACTTCGGTGCGCAATATGCTGGGTTATACCGGCAGCTGGCAGGGTAAGCCGGTTTCCGTAATGGGCCACGGCATGGGGATCCCATCTATGGTGCTCTACGGTCATGAGCTGATCAACGACTTCGGGGTTGAGCGCATCATTCGGGTGGGCAGCTTGGGGGCGACCCAGCGTCAGGTGCAGATGCGTGATGTGATCCTGGCTCAGGCGGCAGGGACAGATTCAGTCACTAACGCCAAGCGCAGCGCAGGTTATCATATGCCGACTTCGGCCAGCTTCCCGCTGCTGCTCAAGGCCTGGGAACAGGCCAAGGCCCAGGGTCTGAGTGTCAGAGTGGGCAATGTGTTCAGCGGCGATCTCTACTATGACCCGGATGAAGATCTGATCCCGGCGCTGGAGCGCTTCGGCATTCTGGGGATCGATATGGAAGTGGCTGGTCTCTATGGCCTGGCGCAGCAGTTCGGCATCGAGGCCTTGGCGATTCTGACCGTATCGGATCATTGCCTCACAGGTGAAGAAACCAGTGCCGAAGAGCGCCAGCTGTCATTTAACCAGATGATCTCGCTGGCGCTGGCCGTGGCCTAAGGAAGGTGCAAACAAGTCCCATGTGTGCTCTGCGTCGGCTTACGGGCCTGGATGTAAGGCGTGGTTCGCAGCAAATGGCCCTAGTCCTTTGCAAGAAGCACAACACAGCAGGCAGGCTTGTAAGCCACGCCCTTCGGGGCTTTCACAGCAACTGGCTCTCTGCGTTATCTGACTTCGACATGCCCCGGCATGCCTTCAGTCAGATGCCTTGAACGCCAATTGCTGTGCAAGCCACTCTCTACAAAAGAGAAGGCAACGAGGACTTATTCGCACCTTCCCTAATACATTGATGGATGATAAAAAATGAATAATAAAATCACACTGACGGCCATCAGTTTTCTGGCCAACTTTATCATGGCGGGTTTCGCCTCTCAGTTCGGTATGTTGATAGAGCCGATAGCCACCCGCTTTGGGGCCGATGTCAACGATGTGGCTTCTATCTTCTCACTGTTGAACGGCGGCGCTCTGGCGGGGACTGTTGTGGCCTTTTTGTTGATTGAAAAGGTCGGTATCAAGCCGATGACACTGCTGAGCTATGCCGTCATCTTCCTGTCGGCGCTGGCGCTGCATTTTGGCTCTTCGCTGACCGTGGTCATGGTGGCCATGACGCTGGTGGGCCTGTGCGGCGGCATCGGCCTGTGTATCGCCGGTACTCTGGTGGTGTCCCTGTGGCAGGAGCGAATCCAGTCCACCATGTTGGTGGTGCAGGATGCCACCTTTAACGTGGCCGGGGTGGTGTTTCCGCTGATCACCACTTATGCGCTGACACACTCACTGGCCTGGAGTTACAGCTATCTGACGGTAGGCCTGGTGGCCTTGCTGACCCTGGCACTGGCGGCCTTCACCTCTTTCAGCCGGGTACAACAGGGCCAGGGTGAACAGGCGCAGTCCGCTCAGCGTTCCGAGTGGAACTTCGGCATTATCAGCGGCGGTCTGGGGCTGCTTTTGGGCATGCTGGCGCTCTATACCTTCCTCACCTGGGCGCCTATGTTTGTGAAGCAGAAGTTTGAGATCCCGTTTGAAGAGGCGGGCAATATCATCACCCAGTACTGGTCGGCGGCGTTGGTGGGCGCCTTGATCTCAACCTTGATAGTGACCCGGATGCAGATCCGCCACTTCCTGTTGATGATCATCTCGTTGGCATTGCTGCTCACCAGCTGGATTGTCAGCTGTGGCGATCTGGAAACCCTGGGATACCTGACCTATGGCTACGGCTTTGTCTGCGCCGCGCTCTATAACGCCTTTATCGCCTATGGGGTTTCCTTTGTGAAACAAGCCAGTAGCCGCAATGTGTCCTTCATTCTGATCAGCGGCAGTGCCGGTGCCATGTTCAGCCCGGCTATCAGCTCGATGGCGGAAAAGATAGTGGGCTTGCAGACCGTCATGTATGCCATCCCTGTACTCTACGGGGTGATCTTGCTGATGCTGCTGGTGTCCAATTTTGGCTTTAAGCGTCAGGCCGAGGCGGCTTTGGCCTGAGCCACTTCTCAATCAATAGATAGGGGAGCTAAAGCTCCCCTTGCTCGACAAAAACCTGCAGCGCCTTGAGATCCATTATCTCCAGCTTGCCCTTGCTGCGCCGAACCAACCCGGCATCTTCCAGAGATTGTATCGCCCGGCGGTAGACTCTGGCGGTAGTGCCAAAACGCTCAGCTTCCAGATAGCCCTTGTTGAACCCAGATACCGGCAGATCGTCCAGCTGCTGGTGGTAGAGGTCGTAGGCAATGTTGTAGCTGATGGGGTAGAGCATACGCCGGGTGAAGATGTCCACTGTGTCCTGATAATCTATGGCGATGGCACTGGCGAAAAACAGCGCCAGCCTGGGGTGCTCACCCAAGGCCTGCTGCAGCTTGTCGGCGGGAATAATGCCGCAGGTCAGGGTGGTTTCTGCCAGAATATCCAACTGGCAGGGATACTGGGTGAAAAACTCCATTTCACCGAATAGCTGCGAGTCGCATTTCAGGGTGCCGAGTTGAAAGTTGCGGCCGTTGCGGGCGCTGTAGCTCATGGCTATTTTGCCACTGGGCACCAGTACCAGTTGATTCAGCTTCTGCCCCTGTTGCATCAAGGCCTCTCCCGGCGCAAAGCGGCGCTGCTCGCTGACGCAGCTGAGCAATACCCGCTCCACCAGAGGGTAGTCTGATTGCCACTCCTGGGAGTATCTGCCTTGGGTAAGAGGTTTGAGCTGCATCTTGGGGTCGCAAACTGTGGCTTGGTGGGTTTGATTATCCTGCCAATAGTGTAGATGGCAAGCAAGGATTGGTTGCAGCAGCGGTTTCAGGATTGACCTTTGTCACCAATCATGGAACCCTATCGGCATTCTTGGGCCATACAGAGCAAAGTGCAGCATGGGGTTTTCACTCGGTGTTAACCGCTTCTCCCTCAAAGACAGGGCGCTGGTGTCATTGATCATCAGTCTGCTGGTGATCCTGCTCTGTTTTGGTCAGCAGCTTTCGCTGTTTGGTTCCTGCCCGCTCAAGGCCCAGCATCAGCTGACGCAACTTGGTGTTGATACTGCGCCGACTCACGCCAATGATGCGGGCAAGGCGCAGCTCAATGAAGAGCCCTGTCATCTGTCTTCCCATATGCTGAACCTGCAACCTGTGGTACTGCAACTGGGACTCACGGCCCTGTTGCTGTTTCTGCTGTTGCTCAACTGGCTCGGCAGTACCCGGCCTTTCAGTGTTTATCTCTCCCATCCCATAGTCTCCAAACGAAGGCGACACTCAGTGTTGTGCGTGTATCTGGAATGAAAACATCCTGAACTCTTGCCGGTTAATACCGGGTTCTGATGTTTTGTTTTGGAGCTAATTTCATGTATTTAAAAAGAATATGGCATGCCTTCGCGGTATGTCTGATGCTGCTCAGCCAAGTTGCATTGGCAGAGCCGCTGAGCAGTGGCTGGCTCAAGCACCCGGATCATCCTCCGGTGAAGGTGCAACTGACGCTGGCCGATGTTGATGCCGACCAAGTCGGTGAGCTCAACGCCCTGTTGGATGTGGCCCTGAGCGGCGACTGGAAAACCTACTGGCGCGCGCCGGGGGAAGGCGGGATCCCGCCGACCCTGGACTGGTCCGCCTCGGAGAATATTGCCACGGTCGACTGGCACTGGCCGTTGCCGCAGCGCTATGTGTTGCAGGGTATAGAAACTCTGGGTTACAAGGGCGATACCTTGTTTCCACTGACTATTCGCCTCAAGGATCCCGGGCAGCCGTTTCGGCTCAAGGGCACCCTGACCCTGTCTTCCTGCACCAATGTCTGTGTGTTGACCGATTACCCTGTGGAGCTGAGCGGTCAGACCGCCGGGCTTAAGGCCGATGATGGCTTTTTGCACCAGTGGGGGGAGGCGATGGCCAAGGTGCCACAGGGCAATGGCGGCGCGGTATTGCAGTCGATTGTCTGGGATGAAAAGCAGCAGTTGCTGCAACTGGCCATAGAGGCCGCGAGCCCCTGGCAACAGGCAGATCTGTTTCTGTTCGGCGAGGATGAGACAGTCAGCGAGCTGATCTTTTCCCGGCCGCAGATCCAGACAGATGGCAAACGGCTGACCGCCACTTTCGGGGTCAAACATTGGCTGGGGACGCCGGATCTGGAGGGCAAGCCGCTGCTGATTAATCTGGCCGACACACACCTTTCGGCCGAACTGAGCGGTGCCATCGCCACAGGCCATGTTGCCAAGCCGCAGCCAAGCCTGCCGCTGTGGAGCCTATTTCTGATGGCGCTGGCCGGTGGCCTTATTCTCAACATCATGCCTTGCGTATTGCCTGTGCTGGGCATGAAGGTGCACGGGGTCATGATGAGCAGCCAGGGCAGTCGCAGTCAGGTTCGCGGCCATTTTATGGCTTCGGCACTGGGTATTTTGCTGTCCTTCTGGTTGATTGCCGCAGGTCTTAGCTTGCTGAAGTTGTCCGGTCAGTCGCTGGGCTGGGGGATACAGTTCCAGCAGCCCTGGTTTATCGGCTTTATGGTGCTGCTGACCTGGGGCTTCGGCCTCAACCTGTTGGGGGTGTTTGAAATCAATCTGCCTTCCAAGTGGCAGACCCGTCTGGCCGGTGCCGGTGATGATTCGCGCCTCGGCCACCTGTTGCAGGGGATGCTGGCCACGCTGCTGGCTACGCCTTGTACCGCGCCGTTTCTGGGTACTGCGGTGGCCTTCGCTCTCGGCGCCGACTATCCCATGCTGTTTGCCCTCTTCAGCGCCATGGGGCTGGGAATGGCCTTGCCCTGGTTGATGTTGGCGTTGTGGCCGGCGTTGGCGCAGCGTTTACCCAAGCCCGGGCGCTGGATGAATTGGGTCAAGCCTGTGTTCGCGCTGATGATGCTGGCAACCTGTCTCTGGCTGCTGAGCCTGCTGCAAAGCTTCTTCTCCGTTGCGGCTATCTTGGGGCTGGGCGCCTTGATGTTGCTGCTGACACTGGGACTGCTGGGCAAGCGTTACGGCACTCAGGTAATGGTGTATGCCATTGGCGGCAGTTTTCTGTTTGCCAGCCTGGCGCTCGGGGTAGGTTATCTGACCCGGGATGCCTGGGTCAGCCCTTTGCCTTCGGATCACCACTGGCAACCGCTGAATTTGGTGCAGCTCAAACAGGCTGTCGATGAGGGCAAGACAGTGTTTGTCGATGTCACGGCCGACTGGTGCATTACTTGTCAGGCCAACAAGGTGGGGGTGCTGCTGCAAAACCCTGTCTATGATGCCCTCGGCGATGACAGAGTGCTGCTGATGCGCGGTGACTGGACCAAGCCCAGCGAAGAAATTACCGCCTATCTCAAGGCCAATGGCCGCTTTGGGGTGCCTTTCAATCAGGTCTATGGCCCGGGAACCCCCGCCGGTAAGCCATTACCGGTAATCCTCAGCAGTGATGGAGTATTGGCGGCCTTGGCCGAAGCGGAGAGCAGACAATGACCCAGGAAAATAAACCAGCCCACAAGGGGCTTAAATGGCTCAAGACCCTGCTTGGCTATGGGCTATTCATTCTGGTAGTGAGTGTTGCCCTCGATGCCTTTCGCAGCCGCGAGATGCCGGAAACCCTGCCGCTGCAAACGGTTCAGAGCCTGGCCGGCAGTCAGCTGGATATTGCCGCCATGAGCATGGAGCGCCCGGTCATTCTGTACTACTGGGCCAGCTGGTGTGGCGTCTGCCCCTTGGTGTCCGGCACTGTAGATGGTTTCAGTGACCGCGAGCAGGTGGTGACTGTGGCGCTGCAGTCGGGCAATAACACCCAGGTCAAGCAGTACCTGCAAAACAAGGGTTACGGCTTTGAGGTAGTCAATGATCCCAGCGGCGCCTTGGCGCGCTCCCTTGGCGTGTCGGCGACACCGACGCTTTTGTTTATCTATCAGGGCGAAATCCGCAGCAGCACCACAGGAGTCACCAGTTGGCCGGGGATCTGGCTGCGACTCTGGCTGACAAAAATGAATTTAATTTGAGGAATAACAAGATGAAGTATTGGATAGTATTGAGTGCCTGGCTGCTGGCGGCCAGCGGCAGTTTACAGGCGGCAGAGCAGAAGTTGAGCCAACAAGAGGAACAGCAACTGGGGCAGATCCGCAGCATTTTGGTCAAGCATCCGGAGATCATTCCCGGCGTGCTCGGCAGCATAGAGTCTTATGTGGAGCAGCGACAGTTGCAGCAGCAAGCGCTGGCCAAGCACAAGGACTGGCTGTTCAACAACCCGCAGATGCCGACCATGGGCAGCAGCAAGCCTGAGTTGCAACTGGTGGTGTTTACCGACTACAACTGCCCCTACTGTAAGCGGATGGAACTGGAATTTGCCAAGCTTTTAAAGGAGTTCCCAAACTTACAGGTGGTCAATGTGTTTGTACCATTGAGGCAGATAAAGGCCCAGGGCACTGAGCTTTCTTCCGGCGCCTTTGCCCTCGAGGTTTGGCAGCAGGATCGCAAGGATTTCCCCCGGGTACATGAACTCTTGATGGCCAAGAATGGCATGCACACAGGGAACTCACTGCAGCAGGTCGCCAAGGCCACGGGCACAGAACAATACCTCAAGCCCAGCTCGAGCGCCGACGAGTTGATGCATACCAATGTGAGAGTCTTCTCTGAACTGGGCTTTGGAGGCACGCCGACACTGCTCATAGGTGATGAAGTGATCCCCGGCTATATCGACTATGCCACCCTCAAGGCCGTGGTACAGCAGGTGCTGGAGCGCCAAGGGTAATTGGCTTGCGGCCGTTATCGCCTTTCTGGGATAATTGGCCGTCGCCGGGGCGAGCGCCCCGGCTTTCCCCGCACAGATGATTAAGAGTCGAGATGAAACACGTAAGCCTGCAGCTGACCGAAGACGGGTCACATACTCTATTTAATGCCGAGCTCAATGAGACCTACCACTCCCACAAGGGGGCGTTGGCCGAATCCCGTTATGTGTTTATCCACGCCGGGCTCGAGCAGGTGTTGCAGGACTTTGACCATCTGGCGATTCTGGAAGTGGGCTTTGGCACCGGGCTCAATGCCCTCATGACCCTGGGTAAGGTGCTGGAGCTGACAAAGGCGCGTCAGCAGAGTGGCTTGGCGCCGCTGCCGGTGCGCTATGTCACCATAGAGCCTTATCCCTTGTCCGCTGAGCTGATTGAAGGGCTGAACTACAAGGGCATGCTGCCCGGCTGGTATGCGCCGCTGTTCGATGCCTTGCACGCCGCCCCCTGGGATCAGGATGTGGAAGTCATGCCGGGTTTTGTGTTGCGTAAGGTCAAGGGCAAACTGGAGCAGCTCGAGTGGCAGGGCGAACCCTTCAACTTGGTGTATTACGATGCCTTCGCCCCCAGCAAGCAGCCGGATGTATGGGCGCTGGATAACTTCAAAAAGTGCTATGGGTTGCTGGAGCAGGGCGGCTTATTGGTGTCTTACTGCGCCAATGGCCAGTTCAAGCGAGATCTCAAGGCCGCCGGTTTTCAGGTTAAAGCTTACCCGGGAGCCCTGGGCAAGCGCGAGATGACCCGCGCCTGGAAGTTAGACCCGCTTTAAGCTGCGACGCAGGCCGGGCAAGGCCTCCAACGAGCACAGCAGCAGCCCGGCCCAGATGAGGGAGAAACTCACCAGTTTCACCTCGTCAAACACCTCACCAAAGATGACTACCGCCAGCAAAAATTGCAGGCTGGGCTCAATGTATTGCAGCAAACCCACCATGGACAGACTCGTGTATCTCAGCGCCAGGCTGAATAGGATCAGCGGCGCCAGCGTCACGGGCGCCGAGCCGATATAGAGCATAATGCCTTCGCTGCCGCCAGCCAGTGCGGCGCTTTGCTCTGTGGCCAGCAGATAACAGAGGTAGCCCAAAGCAAAGGGAGTCAGCAGCAGTGCTTCCAGGGTAACCGAGGTGAAGGAGTCAAAGCGGATAAACTTTTTCAGCAGCCCGTAGAGGGCAAAAAAGCTGCCCATCACCAGAGACAACCAGGGCAGGCTGCCGTATTGATATACCTGCCAGCCAATACCGGCAATGGCCAGCACCACGGCGGCCAGTTGCGCCTTACTCAGCTTGTCGCCGAGGAACAGCACCCCCAGAGCGATGGCAAACAGAGGATTGATAAAGAATCCCAGGCTGGCCGCCAGCACCTGACCATGGGTCAGGGCCCAGGTGAAGCTGACCCAGGAGATACACATGATAAGCCCGGCGGCAAAGCACAGCAGCAAGGAGCGTTTATCGCGCCACAGCGCGCCAAAGGCAGGTAACGGCCGTCTCAGCAGGACAAAGGCCAGCAGCATAAAGGGCACAGACCAGATGACCCTGAAGGCCAGCAACTCGAAGATGGCCGCATCCGGCAGCAATTGATAGTAGAGGGGTAATATTCCCCAAAGCACGAAAGAGAAGGCCGCCAGAGCGTTTCCCTTGAGAGAGCTGGACATGATTTTCACCGAAACAACACAATACTCGGATATGGCGGCTATTCTGGCATGGCCTTTATAAAAGGGAAGTGAATTAACTCACTGTTTAAAAAATCTTTTCATTCTGTTTAAACCAGTGACGGCGCTGGAGCTGCATTTCCAGTAACTCAGCATCAGAAGCGGGAAAAACATTCGTTTCCGTTGTCGCCAACTGGCCTCGGGCCGCTATCTCAAACCCCAGTGCCTGATAGCAGCGGTAGGCCGCGAGATTGTCATGGAACACAGCTAGGCTTAGATGCGTAACCTTGGGATCGGCAAAGGCGCGCTCTATACCCTGACGCATTAACTCCCGCCCCAGCCCCTTGCCTCTATGCTTGGGGGAGCAGATCACCCGGCATAGCCTGATCTCATCGGGTTTTCTGGCCAGCAGTTCCAGATAGCCCAGCAAAGAGTCGCTGTCCAGGCTAGCTTGGTCACTGGCTTCGACTCTTGTCAGCGCCAAAGGGGTGAGGTTTGCCTGGGCTTGATGCTGCCGCAGCTTTGATGGTGACAGCGGCCAACCCAGCCCTGGGCCTGCCCAGCGCAGACAAGCCTCTGCCGACGTTACCCAGGAGAGCAACAAACCGGCCCATTGCGGCTGAAAGGGTTGCAATATGCTGTCGGACATTGCGCGTTTCCTCCTTTGAGTTCAACTTGCCAAGTTAACCCAGGGATGGGGGAAGTGCCAGAGCTGTTGGCACCAGACAGTGGGGCAGCTGGCGCTGCGGTTATCATGGCTTTGAGCTAAAAGTATCTAAGCCAGTATTGCCCGAGCTTCCGGCGACGGATGTTGCTCATTGCCTGCCGCAGGCTTATGCACAGGCGATCCTGTGACACGGCGTTAATACGTCCCTGTAGCCTCGACGAAAACATCCTTGTTTTCGACGGTCACAGTTCCTTTCGACGGTCACAGTTCCACCTGTGCCTGGGAATCAAGTGTATGTCTATAAACACTTGAGAAGTTTCAAGCTACTCCATTTTCACAGAATTACACCGACTCCCGCTTGAAGCGGCCGCAGGGCGTTGATGACAATCGCGTAGCGAGGCATGGCCGTTCACGGGCGTCCTGCCCTTCACGGCATTGGGACTCCTGTCCGGCAGATGCCCACTCAGCGCCAGTTAATCAGGGGCGAGTGTCGTCTAGCGACGAGCTAACGAGCGCGAAACAGGATGTTGAGCTGGGCCAGAGTCACATGGATGTGACTCTGAGCGCCTGGCGCGATAGCGAATTGGTATCATAAGCACAAGGGGTTGTCCGCTGCGTCGCGGGTCGCTGGGGGTTTGGAAAGGGGGCGAGTCGATACAGCCCCCTTTCCTCGGGTGTGGGGCGGCGAGTGTCGCATAGCGACATGCTTACGAGCGAGAGCCAGGGATGGCGAACTGGCCCTTGTGCATGGATGCACTTGCTCCACGACTTTAGACCGCTGGTACAGCGGCTATCATGGCTTCCAGCTAAAAGTATCTAAGCTAGTATTGCCCGAGCTTCCGGCGACGGATGTTGCTCATTGCCTGCCGCAGGCTTATGCACAGGCGATCCTGTGACACGCTGCGAGTACGTCCGTGTAAGCTCTGCCTCGCCATCCCTGGCTCGGAAGGTCACAGTTTCGCCTGTGCCTGGAATTAGGTGTATATCTGCAGAACTCTGAAATGCTTCCAGCTACTCAGTGCTAATAGAATTGCACCAATTCCCCCTCGGTGTCGCCGAAAGCCGTTGGCGCAAATAACGTGGCTGAGGCATGGATGCCGAAGCAGCGCCAGTCGAATCAGGGATGAGCGTCTGAAGCGGTAGTTATTTGCGCCATTAGGCCGAGGGGCTTTCGACACCGTGTGGGGCGGCAAGGGAGATCCAAGAGGGGATTGCTGTTGATCCCCGCTTGGTCGGGTGTGGGGCGGCGAGAGTTGCATAGCAACGTGCTTTCGAGCGAGAGCCAGGGATGGCGAACTGGCCCTTGTGCATGGATGCATTTGCTCCACGACTTTAGGCCGCTGGCACAGCAGCTATCATGGTTTTGAGCCAAAACTCACCAATGAACTTGGTCTTAGTTGCTCACAAAACTGCAACCCATCACCTGCGGTGCAGATAGGCAGGAAGCCCACCGCAGGTGCAGGAACGAAATTAGGACCTATTTCGACGGTCACAATTTTATCTGGGGCTGAAAACAGGCACACAGATTAAACTCATGAGTTTTGGCACTGGATAGCTTGATATCGAAGGCAAGCCTCAGAATTGCCATCTGAACTGCACATCCGGTACATGAAGATACCTGAGCTCGTTCACCAGGTTATCTTTTTCATTCAGCAGCTGTTTTTTCTTCTCCAGAGTGCTGGCCTTGTCTGTCATGGACACCAGCTTCTGATCCAGATCGCGGATCTCATAGTCGATCTGACGCAGGCGATTGCGGATCTCATCGGCGCGTTTATTGAGCTGGTATTGGCGGTAGCCGGCATTGTACTGTTCGATAAAGGCGTTGCTGGAGCAGACCCCGGCATAGCCTTCACCCGCCAGACCGACACGGTAACCATTTTCCGGCTGACAGTAATTTTGCAGCCCCTTTAGATAGCCTTCGCGCCAATCGCTATGATTGACCCGGATACCGAACTCGGCACAATCTTCGGCATAATCATTGATTCTGCTGGCATGAGCTCCATTGTTGCCATCCTGAAGCCCCAGGGAAAACCAATCTGAGTTCTGGCATTGATTGAGGTCGAGTGAACTGCATTGGGTCAGCATGAGCGCGCTCAGTGCCAACAAGATGTTTTGGTATTTCATTCTGTAAATTACTGCTTATCAGTTGAAAATGCCGACCATATGGCGTTGAATCGGCATAATACAGCGATTAGCTCTAATGCTGATACGTTTTAATACAAATTTACAATTTAACCTCGAAAGGGCCCAACATGTTTGCCGGATTGACCCAAGTATCAAACTCGGCCTCTGTCACCAGTCCTGACTCCAACGCAGCTTGCCTCAGACTAATGCCTCTTTGGTGGGCGTCCTTGGCGATTTGGGCAGCCTTGGCATAGCCTATGTGAGGATTGAGGCTGGTGACCAGCATCAAGGAGCGCTGCAACTGCTTGGCGATCATCTGGCGGTTGGGTTCCAGCCCCGAAGCGCAGCGTTCATCGAAGCTCAGACAGGCATCACCCAGCAATTCGGCACTTTGCAGCAGATTGGCGGCGATGAGCGGCCGAAAGACATTGAGCTGAAATTGGCCGTTGCTGGCACCTATGCTGACGGCAAGATCGTTGCCCATCACCTGAGCCGCCACCATGGTCAGCGCCTCGCACTGAGTCGGGTTAACCTTGCCGGGCATTATGCTGGAGCCGGGTTCGTTGGCAGGCAACTGCAGTTCCCCTATACCGCAACGGGGGCCGCTGGCGAGCATGCGAACATCATTGCCTATCTTCATCAGGCTGACCGCCAGGCGCTTGAAGGCGCCGCTGAGTTCCACCATGGCATCGCTGGCACTCAGTGCCTCGAACTTGTTGGCCGCGCTGACAAACTGCTCACCACTGAATGACGATATCAGTTCGGCGGCGCGCTCGGCATAACCTGCGGGAGAATTGAGCCCAGTCCCCACGGCTGTGCCGCCAAGAGCCAATTCACGGCAGTTTGCCAAAGCCTGCTCTATGGCGCCTATGCCTTTATCCAACTGAGTCACCCAGGCACTGATCTCCTGTCCCAGTGTCAGTGGGGTGGCATCCATAAAGTGGGTGCGGCCGGTCTTGGTAATATTGGCGAACTGTTGTGACTTGCGTTTGAGGGTATCGCGCAGTGCACTTATGGCCGGCAGTGTTTGTCTGCAGGTCTTGAGCACTACAGCGATATGCATGGCGCTGGGGAAGGTATCATTGCTGCTCTGGCTGCGATTGACATCATCGTTCGGGCTCAGGCTGATGGCCTTATTTGCCAGAGCCATGCCTCGATTGGCTATCACCTCATTGAGGTTCATATTGGTTTGGGTGCCGCTGCCGGTCTGCCAAATGACCAGTGGAAAGTGCTGCTCCAGTTGGCCCGCCAAGATTTCATCGCAAACTCTGGCGATGAGCGCCGCCTTGTCCTTGGGCAGTTGCCCAAGCTCGGCATTGGTCTGGGCTGCGGCTTTCTTCAACAGGGCGAAGGCGTGGATGATGGCCTTTGGCATACTCGCTTGCGGGCCTATGGGGAAGTTTTCCAGACTGCGCTGGGTCTGGGCGCCCCAGTATTTGTCTGCCTCTACCTTGACCTCGCCCAGAGTGTCTTGCTCAATCCGATATTGCATTGCCGCCTCCTGTCGTCTGTTGCCGTCCTCAGCATAGCATGGCCTTTGGGTCTCTCCTGAAATAATCCGCCGGGTTTCCCGGTCTGGATTGAGCGGCCTGTTTCAGGCCTGGATTCTGATTTTTACAAAAGGAGTAAGCATGAGAGTATCGGTTTGGTCTGCGTTATTGCTCTTGGGGACTCAGTTGGGGGCTTTGGGCTCCAGTTCGGTAATGGCGGCTCAGGCAAATGATTTTATTCAAGTATTTGAAGCACTTTCCGGTAAACATCCGGGAGAACGTAAGGGGCATGCCAAGGGAATTTGTACCATTGGCAGTTTCCGGCCAAGTGCAGGGGAGCCCTGGCTTAAGGAGTTACCTCTGTTTGCCACAGAGCAAGCTCTGCCCGCTCAGGTACGTTTTTCCATGGCGGGCGGCGATCCTTTTGTGGCCGATACCAGTCGCAGCCCAAGGGGGATAGGCGTACGCATCGAACTGCCGGATGGGCAGGTGCATCAGTTGGCCGGGCTGACCACGCCAGTGTTTCCGGGGAAAAATCCCGACAGTTTTCTTGGTTTGCTGCGCGCGTCATTGGCTCAGCGTGAGGGGGAAGCCGGCGCGGTTGCACGCTATCTACAGCAGCATCCGGATGCCGCCCGCCAGGGGCAGTGGCTCAAGCAGCACAATCCGCCGGCGGCCTATACATCGGTCAATTACTTTGGCATTCACAGCTTTATCTTTGGTAATGAAGACCAGCAAAAGCGCTTTGGTCGCTGGGAGCTTTGGCCTGTGGACGGAGAGCAGCCTCTGACGGATGCCGAGATGACACAATTGCCGAATGATTTTCTGCAGGACAGGTTGATGCAGAGGCTGAAAACAGGACCGGCTCAGTTTGAGCTTAAACTGACCCTGGCCGAGGAGGGGGATCCCTTACTGGACCCTTCACAGCAGTGGCCGGATAACCGGCCCAGGGTCACTCTCGGGCGCCTGACCATAGACTCGGTTGCGGCTTCGGCCTGTGACAAGCTGAATTTTGATCCCAATGTGCTCAGTAAAGGGATTGCCGCCAGTGATGACCCTGTGCTGCGGCTGAGATCCGCGGCTTATGCTATCTCTTTCGGCAAGCGTCTAAGCGGCCAGTAACGGCAATAAAATGACAGGAACGAACCTTAAAAATGTAGCGCTTTATAGTTGTTATATGTACATTTTTTATCGTTGGGGGCGATAACAGTGTGTCAGGTTCGCTCCTGTCGAAACTTTAACGGATTAGGGTAAACTCCTGGCTCAACTGACGAATGCGCTGCTGCAGTTGCAGCAGTTCTCCCATCAGCCGGGATTGCCTGGGCCTGCTTGTTGTTTCATTCTGTGCCAGCCATTGATAAACCTGTTTGGTGGAGATCCCATGCTGACGGGCAACGTCAAACATGAGCCTGCCGTTTTGGGTCACTTCCTTAATGGCTTGCTGTCGCAGCTTCTGCTCGTTAATTTCCATACTGCCTCCTTGATGGTTCAAGAATGGTTTTCCAGAGCTGTGATTCCACCTCTGCTATTCCACATCCCATTGGCTGTAGCCCAAGTGCTTGAGGCAATGCCAGAGTGAATGCCAACTGCTGCGCATTTTCATCAGTGTTTTCATAATGACTCCTGAACAGTGGAATACTGCTTTATAGGTATGTAAGAAACATGCCAGTTTTTAATCTTCTTTTAACTTGTTGATATAAAAGAAAATTGATTCATTTCATTATTAGGTGTACCTGCCTGGCACCACCCAATAGAGTGCAGTCTGCTCTATTTTGGGGTTTTACTTGATGTCAGCGCCGTGACACTTGGCTGACAATCCGGGTCAGGAAATGTCGGATTTGACTGAATCTATGCTGAACGCCGTGCGGATTTGCCGCCTCTATGGCCTCCGGGGGATTGTCTGCTTGAGGTGCTGCTATATACTTTGGCGCCAGGTAGGTTCCGCTTAGCTTGGAACAAGCAGACGAAGGAAAAATAACATGAAAAAGCGCGCTTTTCTGACAGCCCCTCTGTTGCTGGCAATGCTGGCAACTGGCTGTACCACTGTGAATCCTTATACCAATGAGCAACAGACTGCCAAGGCGACCAACGGAGCATTGATAGGTGCCGTAGCCGGCGCGGCCATAGGTGTGGCCTCCTCCAGCAAGAGCGACAGGGGCAAGGGTGCCCTGATCGGGGCAGCATCCGGCGCTGCCGTAGGCGGTGGTATCGGCTATTACATGGATGTGCAGGAAACCAAGCTGCGTCAGCAACTGGCGTCTACCGGTGTCAGTGTGACCCGGGTGGGCGATACCATAGTGCTCAACATGCCCAATGAAGTGACTTTCCAAGTCGATAAGACAGATCTCAGTAGCGGCGCCATGCGGGTATTGGACAGCGTAGTGCTGGTGGCCAAGGAATATGACAAGACTCAACTGAATGTAGTGGGTTATACCGACAGCAGTGGCTCTGAGTCCTACAACCTGAGATTGTCACAGGTTCGCGCCAGTGAGGTTGGTAATTACTTGATCCGTAAAGGTGTATCCGGACAGCGGGTATTGACCCAAGGCCGAGGTGAGGCCAGCCCAATCGCTTCCAATGCCACCCCTCAGGGACGGGCACAGAACCGTCGGGTAGAGATTATTCTTAGTCCTCTCGGCTAAGATTTTAAGTTTAAGGGTCGCTTAGGCGGCCCTTTTTATTGGGTCAAATTGTCCCTTTCTTCGGTTTTCCCTGTCAGGTGGCGTGATCTTGAGGGGAATTTATGACAAGTTTTGCCGTGGTGCGTTGATTTGTGATGCGGTTTGGTTGAGTTTAGCGGCATCTGTATCTTATACACCGGAGAAAAATAAATGAAAAAGAGCGTCTGCTTACTCGCCCTGTTACTGCCCGCCTTCTCTCAGGCGGCGGATCTGGAGTTCAGGGCCGCGGGAAGTTTGAAGACCGCCATGACGGATGTTATCGCCAGTTATCAGGCCGATGGCGGCGTTAAGGTCAATGCCCAGTTTGCCCCTTCAGGCTTGCTCAGAGGCCGAATTGAAGAGGGCGAAAAGGTAGACCTGTTTGCTTCGGCCAATATGAAACACCCACAGAAATTGATGCAGGAAGGCAAGGGCGCGCCTGTGGTGATGTTTGCCCGTAACCGCCTGTGCGCCCTGGCGCAAGATAATGTTCCTCTGACGACAGAGAATATGCTGGATACTCTGCTGGACAGCAAGATCAAGCTGGGCACCTCCACTCCCAAGGCCGACCCTGCCGGTGACTATGCTTTCAAGGTGTTTGACCGCGCCGAAGCTATCAAGCCCGGTAGTCAGGCCAAACTGGCGGCCAAGGCGCTCAAGCTGACCGGTGGCGCCGACAGTGCCAAGGCGCCGAAAGGCAAAAATCCCTATGGCTGGGTGATGGCCAACAAACAGGCGGATGTATTTTTAACCTACTGCACCAATGCCGTATTGGCCAAGAAAGAAGTGCCTGATCTCAAGATAGTGGCGTTGCCCGAGTCGCTGGCAGTGGGTGCCAACTATGGCATGCTGGTGCTGGATAAGGCCGACTCTGCCGCCTGGCCGCTGGCTATGTATATTCTCTCTCCCAAGGGACAATCCATTCTGGCCTCTTACGGCTTTGAAGCACCGCTTAAGCCCTAAATCTCTATCCGGCGGAAGCGGGTTTTACTCTGGAGATGTGCGAATCAGTTGCTTTGAACTGACTCGCACTCTCTTTATGGGTATTTCACGGTTTTTTGGCCAAATCAGCTTGCGCAGGCAATTATTATCCTTCTAAAGTAGGGCATTATGTCCTTGCCAAGGGGGGAGCATGCTCGAAACCAAAGGCTTACCGATAGCGACAGATTATCTCGGCGACGAGGTGAGATTTATCCGCCTTTGTTATGACAGTCAGGGCTTGGATATCGAGCTGAGTGTTGAGGGCAGCCGGGCATTGGTGCACTTTGACTCTGTGGTTGGCTTTCGGATGCTGGATGAAGGCGATCTGATGGAGTTCTGGACCGAGTGCAGCCTCTCCAATGGCTGGTTGTTTCGTATCTCCAACGGTGGTTGGTATCGCCAGGAGGCCGAACGCAGCGGCTTTATGGCCAGCGCCAATCTCAAGTTGCAGGAATATCTGCTGGTGAGCCGCAATGAGTGTGTCTCTGTCTTCTGTGAACAGGATGAGCCCAAGGTGCACTGGCTTAAAGACTGACCCGCTATCTTCCACCGTCAGAGGACGAACCTGGTCGCCCCCTGCTATTTCTGCAATTCATCTAGGCCAGAGCTTCAGCAAGCCTTCAGCCCATTAGAAACATAGCTTCAGCTCATTAAAACGAGAGTCGCCAACCCCAGGAAGGCGAACAGGCCTATTACATCCGTCACAGTCGTCAGCACCATGCCGCCGGCCAGCGCAGGGTCTACATTGAGTTTTTTCAGGATCAGCGGAATACTAGCCCCGGCGAGACCGGCTACCGTCATATTGATCAACATGGCGCCGCCAATAAGGGCGCCGAGTGCCAGATCGCCTTTCCAGATCCACACGGCAGTGAATACCAGCGCCGACCACAACAGGCCATTGAGAAATCCGATGGCCAACTCCTTGCCGATAAGCCAGCGGGAGTTGCTCTGGCCTATGTGGCCGAGGGCGATACCGCGGATCACCAGCGCCAGTGTCTGGTTGCCGGCAACGCCGCCCATGCTGGGCACTATGGTCATCAGAATTGCTATAGTGGCGAATTTTTCCAGCGTGCCTTCAAACATATTGCTGACCGAGGCGGCCAGCAGGGCGGCAAACAGGTTGAAGGTCAGCCATAGGGAGCGGCGAAAGGCACTCTTGAACACGGGGCCGAAGGTGTCTTCATCATCGTCCATCCCCGCCATACCCATCATGGAGTGTTCGGCGTCTTCTCGGATAACGTCCACCACGTCATCAATGGTGATCCGCCCAAGCAGATGGCCTTCGCTGTCGACCACTGGCGCCGAGACCCAGTCGTGGCGTTCAAACAGTTGGGCCACTTCATTGTCCGGCATGGTGACGGGAATGCTCTCAAGTTCGGGATCCATTATGCTGCGGATCCCGGCGGTGGGATTACAGGTTAGCAGGCTGGAGAGCTTGACGCCGCCGAGTAATATGTCGCGCCTGTCCACCACATAGAGGGTATCAGTGGCTTCAGGCAATTCGCCTCTTTGGCGCAGATAACGCAGCACCACATCGACATTGACGTCAGGCCTCAGGGTCACAGTATCTGTATTCATCAGACTACCGGCGCTGTCTTCCGGATAAGAGAGCGCCTGTTCGACCCTGGCCCTGTCCTGCGCACTCATGGAGTGCAGTACCTGCTTGTAGAGGGTATCGGGAAGGCTCCGCAGCACATAGGCCAGGTCATCGGTATCCATACCCGCGGTCGCTCGCGCCAAACGCTCAGGACTCATAAGGCTGATCAGCTGGTCTTTCATATCCTCACCCAGCTCTTCGAGGATCTCGCCGCTCTGCTCCTGATCCACCAGTTGCCAGAGTACCTGACGGGTACGCGGCGGTGAAGATTCGAGAATAAAGGCGATATCCGAAGCCGTCATTCGCTGCAGCATGTCGCGCACATGCACGAACATACCACTGCTAAGAGCTTGGTTTAGTTGAGTAAGACGTTGTTCTGTCAGCTCTTGGTCGAGCGCTTCTATTGGCATGCAGTTCCCCCTGTGATGCAAAGCGAGGATATGTTACCTCAAGACTGGGGTGTTATAGAAACAAAGAGTGCAGCGCTAAGGCTTTAGCTGGCTTCGTCGAAACGGGCGTTGATCAGGGCGCAGATAGCGTCCATCGCGGGTTCGGCATCCGGGCCTTCGGCGATGAGGCGAATACTCTTGCCTTGGCCGGTTTCCAGCATCAAGAGCCCAAGCACACTGGCGGCCGAGGCTTTTTTCTCGCCTTGGATCAGGGTGATATCGGCTTCGAACTCGCTGGCCAGCACCGCCAGCTTAGTGGCGGCGCGGGCATGCAGGCCCAGCTTATTGACTATGGTGACTTCCCGTTCAACCTTTGCCATTACTCAGCTCCCGGTGACGGGCCTGTACCTTGTGTTTGCTGTTGCCAAAACGCTTGGCGAGCTGCTCAGCGACATAGACAGATCTATGCTGGCCGCCGGTGCAGCCTATGGCTATGGTGAGGTAACTGCGGTTGTTGCGTTCCAGGTGCGGCAGCCAAGTTTCCAATAGATTTTCTATCTGCCAGATAAACTTGTTCACCAGTGGCTGGCGGCTGAGAAACTCCTGCACAGCTTCATCCAGCCCGGTCAGTGGCCTGAGCGCCGGCTCCCAGTGAGGGTTGGGCAGAAAGCGCACATCAAACATGAAGTCGGCTTCCTGAGGCATACCATGCTTAAAGCCGAACGACTCGAAGTTGATCACCAGCTCTTTATCGACACTGCCAAGCAGAATTTCCCGCACTGTGTCACTGAGTTCATAGATGTTCAGCGCCGAGGTGTCTATGTAGTGATCCACCAGTTTCGACATGGGTTCCAGCAGCTTGCCTTCGAGCTTGATGGCATCCTGTAGTGAGACTTTGCTCTTGGACAGGGGGTGCAGTCTGCGGGTTTCGCTGTAGCGCTTCAGAAGCACTTTATCAGAGGCGTTGAGGAAGAAGCTGGTCAGTTGGGTGTTTTCCGGCAAGGCCGCCAACTGTTGTTCCAGCACCTTTTCCTGATCCGGCATATTGCGCACATCTATGCTGATGGCGACCAGATCATTGCTGCCACGGAGGTTTTCCAACAGGCTGCCAATCATGGGCAGGGGGAGATTATCCACACAGTAGTAACCCAGGTCTTCGAGTACCCTGAGGGCAACGGATTTTCCGGAACCGGAGCGGCCTGAGACTATGGCGAGTTTCATCCTGTGATCACCTGATAGAGTTCTGTTTCGTCGCTGGATTTTCGCAACTGCTTGAGTATCGCCTTATCGCTGAGCTTTTCAGCCATGGCGGATAGGGTACTCAGGTGTTGCTGACATTGATCTGCGGGCACCAGGAGGGCGAACAGTATGTCCACCGGCTGGTTGTCTATGGCATCGAAGGCGATAGGCTCTTCGCATTTGACCAGCACGGCAATCGGCTCTGTAATGTCCGGTAGTCTGCCATGCGGAATCGCAATACCATTACCTATACCTGTGCTCCCCATCTTTTCGCGGGCCAAAAGGCTTTCAAAAATCGCTTGAGAGGAAAGGGTGGGGTACTGGGCGCTAGCGAGATCGCTAATCAGCTCCAGTACCTTTTTCTTACTGCCCGGAGTGGCACAGGTAGTGCACTCCGGCCGCAGGATGGTACTCAGTTCCATCGTTAGTGTTTTGTCAGCTTTTCTTTGTGTTTAATGACCTGACGATCCAATTTATCAATCAGAACGTCGATGGCGGCATACATGTCGGCATGTTCAGAAGTTGCATAGACTTCGCCGCCTGTGAGGTGGATCTTGGCTTCGGCTATCTGTTGCAGTTTTTGTACATTGAGCACAACGTGCACATTATTGATCTGTTCGAAATGGCGTTCAAGTTTAGAAAACTTACTTTCCACGTAGTCACGCAGTGAGTCGGTGATCTCGATATGATGTCCTGTCAGGTTGATTTGCATAGAAAGATTCCTCCAATTTCCAACTGTGGATTTATAAACTCTTACGCTGGTTCGACGGTGGTATCATCATAGCCTCGCGATACTTGGCTATGGTGCGTCTTGCAACGTTGATTCCCTGTTCTGCCAGAAGTTGCGCCATCTTGCTGTCGCTCAAAGGCTTCTTCTGGTTTTCCGCTGCCACGAGCTTCTTGATAAAAGCCCTGATCGCCGTGGAAGAGCATTCTCCGCCATCTTCGGTGCCGACATGGCTGGAGAAGAAGTACTTCAATTCAAATATTCCCCTGGGGGTATGCATATACTTTTGAGTGGTGACCCTGGAGATGGTCGATTCATGCATCTCGACCGCCTCGGCAATATCGTTGAGCACCATGGGTTTCATGGCCTCTTCACCATATTCAAAAAATCCCTGCTGGAACTGCACTATACAGTTGGCCACCTTGAGCAGGGTGTCGTTGCGGCTCTCCAGGCTCTTGATAAACCATTTGGCTTCCTGAAGATGACCACGAATAAACTGGCTGTCTGATTGACTGCGGGCGCTACGGGCCATGGCAGCATACTGCTGATTGATCCCGAGTTTGGGCATACAGTCCGGGTTGAGTTCTACTACCCAGCGGCCGTTTTTCTTCCAGACACTGACATCAGGGATCACATATTCCTCGTCCATCGGCTGCACCAGCAAGCCGGGGCGGGGATTGAGACTCTGGATAAGGTTGATGGCGTCACGCAGTTGATCTTCCTTGAGCTTGGTCTTGCGCATCAGGGTGCGGAAGTCACGGGCAGCAATGAGATCCAGATGTTCGTCAATCAACAAGCGGGCGTCGGCCAGATGTGGGGTGTCGGTGTTGAACTGTTGCAACTGGATCAGCAGGCATTCGCGCAGATCTCTGGAGGCGATGCCGACAGGGTCAAAGTGCTGGATCCGCTTGAGTACTGCCTCGACTTCATCGAGCTCAATCTCAGGGTTGCCCATGGCTTCGAGGATCTCCTCTGTGCTCTGGGTCAGATAGCCCTGCTCGTCGATGGCATCAATAATGGCGGTGGCAATGGCGTCGTCGGTATCGGAAAACGGGGTCAGGTTCTTCTGCCATTCCAGATGTTCATAGAGACCTTCGCTGGTTTCACCCTGGAAGGGCATATCATCTTCACGGCCCATGGCCGGCCCTGAGGCGCTGGCGGCGGTAAAGACTTCGTCCCAGGTGGTATCCATAGGTAATTCATCCGGCATAGACTCATTGTTCAATGCCTCTGAGGTTTCTACCGTGGAACCATCTTCCTGCTTGGCGCTCAACTCGCCGGCGTCGTTTTCCTTGTGGTTGTCGTCGATAGCGTCATCCTGGTTGTCCTCGGCCATTTCCAACAGAGGGTTGGCTTCCAAGGCTTCCTGGATTTCCTGCTGCAGCTCAAGGGACGACAGTTGCAGCAGGCGAATAGCCTGTTGCAACTGAGGTGTCATGGTCAACTGTTGACCCAGTTTGAGCTGGAGTGACGCTTTCATTATACCGCTAATCCCTACTCGTTATTTTTCAAGGAAAAAATTCAATAATAACAAACTATAATACCCGGAATTGCCACCGGATGACATGATCCTAACTATAGCCTGAATTGTTCGCCTAAGTACACAGCACGCACTTGCTGGTTGTCCAAGATTTCAGCGGGTGTGCCCTCGGCGATCAACTGCCCATGGCTGACTATGTAGGCTCGCTCACAAACGTCGAGTGTTTCGCGAACATTGTGGTCTGTGATCAGCACCCCCAAACCGCGGGACTTAAGCTGTTCGATGATTTTCTTGATATCGATAACTGAGATGGGATCCACACCGGCGAACGGCTCATCCAGCAAAATGAACTGTGGATTGGCGGCCAATGCCCGGGCGATTTCCACCCGGCGGCGTTCGCCGCCGGAGAGGGACATCCCCAGGCTGTCACGTATGTGGGTAATATGGAATTCTTCCAGCAACTGTTCGAGTTGTTCCTCGCGCTCGTCGCTGTTGAGTTCTTTGCGGGTTTGCAGCACGGCCATGATGTTGTCATGCACCGACAGCTTGCGGAAAATACTGGCTTCCTGTGGCAGGTAGCCTATGCCTTTACGGGCTCGCAGGTGCATGGGATCCAGGGTCAGCTCGTCGTCGTCAATGAAGATACGGCCCTTGTCACTCTGTACCAGCCCAACCACCATGTAGAAGGTGGTGGTCTTGCCAGCCCCGTTGGGGCCCAGCAGCCCCACGATTTGGCCGGTATTGACCGACAGGCTGACGTCTTTGACGACGTTGCGTTTCTTGTAACTCTTTGCCAGATTCTGTGCCGTCAGGGTGCTGGTCATTGCGGCTCCTGCTGCTGTTCTTTCTTGTTGAGATCCTGATAGTTTTCCGGCTGGATAACAGTGGTTACCCTGTCTTGGCCTTTGCCGCTGCTTTCCGCTTCCAGCTGCTGCTTGTTGATGTCGTAGACTATCTTCTCGGCGGTTACTTCGCTGCCGTCTTGTTCTACTTTGGCCTGGCCCAGCAGGGTCATGATACGACTGTCTATGTTGTAGTGGATCTCTTTGGCCTTGGCACTGGCCAGACGGCCGTCTTCCAGTTTCTGGGTATAGGTAGCGGGTGAGCCCTTGGCCACCAGGATCCGCTCGCCACTCTTGTCTTCTGTGTAAGCCGTGAGTTCATCGGCCAGCAGTTTCAAACTGCCCTGGGTGACTGTGACAGGCCCGCCGTATACCACACGCTTGTTTTTGATATCGGCAAACTGATTGGCGGCGCTGATCTGTACTTTTTGCAGCAGATCTTCTTCAATGGCCACTGCCGACAGGCTTGTGATGCACAAGAGGGCACCGATAAAAAGCTTACTTGGTTTCATAGGTTCCTTTCACCTGACTGGTCAGCTTCACTTGCTGAGCATTGAGATCGGCGTACAGGCCGGATCCCTTGATATTAAAGTCTTTGCCTTCGATCAGGATCTCGCGATCTGAGGTCATGATCATGGTGTCCAGATCCAGCTCCACATAACTGGTTTTCAGGCTCTGGATCGGTTCATTGGGGCTAATGGCGTCGATGATAACATTATTTTCAAGTACAACTCGGTTACTCTTGCGATTGAGCCTGCCCTCGTTGGCAGACAGACGCCACTGTGCCTCGCCCTTGTCCGGATAGACCAGATAAACCGGTTGGTTGAAGAAGGTCTTTTCACTGGCTTCATAATGTTCCATGTGCGCCGCGGCGACCCTACTGGCGACATTGCCCTGCTCATCAAAGTTGACCGAGCGCAGGTCATCGGCGACAAAGTCAGGCCTAACCACATCCACAGGCGCCTCACTCTGTTGAGCGTTGCGCTTGTTCTGCACCTGCCAGTAAAGGATAAGTGCAGTGGAGAAAAACAAAATAATGGCCAGGGTGACCCTATTCATATACTCATTCCGTGGGCATTTTCAAATTTGTCCTGACTGAGCAGGATAAGATCCGCCAGCTCCCGGAGTGCACCATGGCCGCCGGCAATCTGAGTGACCATGTGGCAGTGCTGCCTTACCCAAGGATGGCCATCGGCTACGCAAACCGCCAGCCCCACTTGCTTCATTACCGGCAAGTCGACAATGTCGTCACCTATATAGGCCACTTGTTCAGGCTCGAGGTCATAATGCTTAAGCAGCGCCTCATAGGGCTCCAGCTTGTTGTCTATGCCTTGATAAATCTTGTCTACCCCCAGGGCTGTCATGCGGTTTTCGACTATCTGGGACTTGCGGCCGGTGATCACCGCCACTTGAATGCCGCAGGACAGCAGCGAGCGTACCCCATAACCATCGCGGGTATGGAAGGCCTTCAGCTCTTCGCCGCTGTTGCTCATATAGATGCGGCCATCGGAGAAGACACCGTCGACATCACAGATAAGCAGTTTGATTTTGGCGGCTCTTTGCCAGTTATCTTCGCTTATGGGGCCGTAAAAACCTTGATGACTCATCAGATAACCCCCGCCTTGACCATATCCAGCATATTGAGTGCCCCAATTGGCTCATTGGCGCCATTGATGACGATAAGACCGTTGATGTCATTCTCGTCCATCACCTTCAGCGCCTGAGCTGCGAGGATATTGTCACCACTGGTGATGCAATTCCGGGTCATGACGTCGCTGATTTTTGTGGTACGCAGGTTGACCCCGGCGTCTATGACACGTCTCAAATCACCATCGGTGAAAATACCCACGAGTTGCTTCTGCTGATTGACCACGGCGGTCATACCCAGGCCCTTCTTGGAGATCTCATACAGGGCGTCGGTGATACAGATATCTTCTGTGACCAACGGCAGCTCTTCGCCTTTGTGCATCACATCGCTGACCTTGAGCAGCAGCTTGCGTCCTAAAGCGCCGCCGGGATGCGACAGGGCAAAGTCATCTTTGGTAAAGCCCTTGGCTTGCAGTAGCGCGACCGCCAGGGCATCTCCCATCACCAGGGTGGCCGTGGTGCTGGAGGTGGGTGCCAAGCCCAGCGGGCAGGCTTCTTCCTGCACCTTGATGCACAGATGCAGCTGTGCCAGTTTGGCCATGGTGGATTCTGGCTTGCCTGTCATGGAGATCATAGGGATCCCCTGGCGCTTGATGACGGGTATCAGGGTCAGAATTTCGCTGGACTCGCCCGAGTTGGAGATAGCCAATACGATATCGTTTTCACTCAACACCCCCAGGTCGCCGTGGCTGGCTTCGCCCGGGTGAACGAAGAATGCCGGGGTGCCCGTGCTGGCGAGGGTGGCAGAAATCTTGTTGCCTATATGGCCCGATTTCCCCATCCCCATCACTATCACCTTGCCGCTGCAGTTGAGGATCAATTCGCAGGCTTGGGCGAACTCGGGGGAATCAACAAACTGGTACAGGTTATCCAGTGCTTGTTTCTCGATATCTATTACTCTGCGGCCCCATTGGCGCAGTTGCTTAGCTTCTGCCATAGTTGTCTCTCGTCTTTTTGCCCTTCATCGCTAGTGGGATTGAAACAGGCTGTATTGATAGCCGATGAAGCTTATCAGTAGTAAGGCACCGTGCCAGCGTTTGAGTTCACGTTGTTTGCCTGTGCTCAGCACCAGGAGTGCCAGGGCACAACTGGTGCCCAAAACCATATAAAAGTCGCGTCCGGCCGCCGCGGCATCGATTACGCCCGGGGCGATAAGGCCGGGTATCGCCAGTACCGCCAGTATGTTAAACAGGTTGGAGCCGACAATATTGCCCATGGCCAGGTCGTCCTCTTTCTTGAGCACACCGGCCACACAGGCCGCCAGTTCCGGCAGGCTGGTGCCTACGGCAATGATGGTTAGACCGATAACCAGATCAGACAGTCCAAAAGACTTGGCGATGCCTACGGCACCGTCCACCATCCAATCCGCCGACAGCGGCAAGAGTACCAAGCCTATTATCAACCATAGTACCGCCTTGGCAGTGGGCACATCTTTGGGGATCTCGGCATCGGCTTCGTCGGCGAGCGGATCCTTGTTCTTATTGGTCAGCGCATGCCAGATAAGATAGCCCATCAGGCCGAAGAACAGCGCCAGTAAAATAACCCCTTCGCTGCGGCTAAGATACTCATCGTGCAGGAAGTAGCCCGCCAGCACTGTGGCACCCAGCATCATGGGGATCTCCCGCTTCAGGGTCTTGGAGCTGACGGCAATAGCCCCGAGCAGGGCGGTTAACCCCAGGATCAAGCTGACATTGGCGACATTGGAGCCCAGCACATTACCCACGGCCGTGTCCGGCATGCCGGCCATGGAGGCGCTGGCGGCAACGAACATCTCTGGGGCCGAACTGCCCATGGCCACTATGGTCAGTCCTATCAACATGGGGGGTAACCCCAGGTTACGGGCAAAAGCCCCGGCGCCATAAACGAATTTATCGGCACTCCAGACCAGGACGGACAAGCCAGCGAGCAGCAAGAAAATATTGAATAACATGCAGTAAACAAAGCTACGGATTCTGGCGTGCATTTTCGCCGTATTTGCTACAAATTGAAAGTATCACGGCGCGATACTATTGATTCAGTTGTGCGCTTATCCTCAATTGCGTACAATTTATCGCTTATCTTTGGCTTGGCCATACGGGTTACCGGGCGCCATTCAGCGTCAATTCAGTAAGCCTGCGGCAGTATCAAGCCTTATAACGGCGGGCCTTATGTGCCATGGCAGCTACAGCTGCGCCGTAACTTGAATTCCACTAGACAAGGTCTCCATTTCATTTTGATGCCGGAATCCAGCAAGCAGCAAAATCCTTCTCCCCTGGTCGAGGTCAGCAATCTCGGCTTCAGTCGTGGCTCGAGGGTGATTTATGAGCAGATAAGCCTCACGATTCCCAGGGGTAAAGTTACTGCCATCATGGGGCCCAGCGGCATAGGCAAGACCACGCTGCTGAAGCTCATCGGCGGGCAGTTGACTCCGGATCACGGCCAGGTGCTGTTCGATGGTCAGGACATTCATAAGCTGAGCCGCCACGAGCTGTTTGAAGCTCGTAAGCGGATGAGCATGTTGTTCCAGAGCGGCGCCCTGTTCACCGACATGAATGTGTTCGATAACGTGGCCTTTGCACTCAGGGAGCACTCAGGGCTGCCGGAAGCTATTATCCGCCGCATAGTGTTAATGAAGCTTGAAGCCGTAGGACTTCGCGGCGCAGCGCAGTTGATGCCAAGCGAACTTTCCGGCGGAATGCAGCGCCGGGCTGCCTTGGCCCGCGCCATAGCACTCGAGCCGGAAATGGTGCTGTATGACGAGCCCTTTGCCGGTCAGGATCCCATCTCCATGGGGGTGCTGGTGAAGCTTATCAAAGAGTTGTCCGATGCTTTGAGCCTCACCTCTGTGGTGGTTTCCCACGATGTCAGTGAAGTGCTGAGTATTGCCGACTATGTATATGTGATCGCCGATAAGCGCATCATAGCCCAAGGTACACCGGCCGAGCTTAAGCAGGCCGACAATCCACAGCTAAGGCAGTTTATCGACGGTATGCCGGACGGCCCCGTGCCTTTCCACTATCCGGCGCAGGATTATCAGAAGGAGTTGCTCGGTGAGCTTGACTGATTCGATAGCCAATCTTGGCCGCAATGCGCTGAGTCTGGTGACAGGGCTTGGCAAGGCGGGGGTGATGCTTTGGGGCGCCCTGATGCAGTTGCCACGGCCACGCAAAGGCTTGCCACTGCTGATAAAACAGGTTTACGTCGTCGGCGTGCAGTCCATGGTGATCATTTTGGTTTCCGGACTGTTTATCGGCATGGTGCTGGCGCTGCAGGGCTACAACATCCTGGTGGACTTTGGCACCGAAGAGAGCCTGGGCCCCATGGTAGCGTTGAGCTTGCTCAGGGAGCTTGGCCCTGTGGTCACCGCCTTGCTGTTTGCCGGCCGTGCCGGTTCGGCCCTGACCGCTGAACTGGGGTTGATGAAATCCACAGAGCAGCTCTCCAGTTTGGAGATGATGGCGATAGATCCGCTGCGGCAGGTGATTGCGCCGCGCTTCTGGGCCGGGGTGATCAGCATGCCGCTGTTGGCCTTGATGTTTACCACTGTGGGTATCTATGGCGGTTATCTGGTTGGGGTCGAATGGAAAGGCATAGACAATGGCGCCTTCTGGTCGATTCTGCAGGCCGCGGTGGAGTGGCGGCAGGATATAGTCAACTGCCTGATTAAAAGTTTTGTTTTTGCCATAGTGGTGACCTGGATAGCTCTCTATCGTGGTTATCAGGTGGTGCCTAATCCGGAAGGGATTAGCCGCGCGACCACCCAGACTGTGGTGCAGTCCAGCCTGGCAGTATTGGCGCTGGACTTCTTATTGACGGCGCTGATGTTTGCCCGCTGATTTTGGCGCCGGCGCATAATGGATGATTAACTCTGGTGACTCTATGTTGACACGAAAAATTGAATTTATGGTGGGACTCTTCCTATTGGCGGGTCTGGCAGCTTTTCTGCTGCTGGTATACAAGGTGGCCAATGTGGAGGTGCAGTCCTCTAACAATACTTACACTCTGACGGCCAAGTTCAGTAATATTGGCGGCCTTAAAGTACGCTCACCGGTAAAGGTTGGCGGCGTGGTTGTCGGCCGGGTCAGTAAGATCACCCTGGATCCCAAGCAGATGGTGCCAGTGGTGACTCTGACCATGGACAAGCGTTACGACCAGTTTCCCGAAACCAGCAGCCTGGCTATCTTGACCTCTGGCTTGCTGGGTGAGCAGTTCCTCGGCCTGACACCAGGGTTTATGGATGACGATATCGCGATTTTGCAAGATGGTGATCGCATCGATGATACCCGTTCGGCGCTGGTGCTGGAGGATCTGATCGGACAGTTTTTATATAGCATGGGTTCAAAGGACAACTAGGAGCACTGAGATGTTTAAAGGGATAATCCGTAATCTGTTGGCCGTCGCCTGTCTGGCGTCAGCAACTGTGGCACAGGCGGCCGATATCGATACCAGCAACCCTTATATCATGGTGGAGCAGGTTGCCGACAAGACATTCGATCGTTTCCATCAGGACAAGAGCATCATCGACAGCAATCCGGATCACCTCAAGGTGATTGTTCAAGAGGAGCTGATGCCTTATGTGGATTACAAGTACGCGGCTTACAAGGTGATGGGCCAATATCTGCAGCAAACCACCAAAGAGCAGCGTGATGCCTTTGTTGATGCTTTTGAGGGCTACCTGGTTTCCACCTATGCCCAGGCTTTTACCGAGTACACCAATCAGAAAGTGGAATTTGGCCGCGCCATCGACTTCAGCCAGGAAAAGATAGTCGAGGTGAATGTACAGATCATTGAAGCGGGTCGTCCGCCCATCAAGTTGCAGTTCAAGGCGCGTCGTTTGAAGGACGACAGCTGGAAGGCCTTCGACCTGGTTGCCGAAGGTGTCAGCCTGCTGGCCTCCAAGCAATCGGAAGTCACTACACTCATTCGTCAAAAGGGCATAGATGCCGTGATTGAGATGCTTAAAGAGCGTACTCAGGCTCACGTGGATCCCAATGGCCCTAAAGGCAAGGATGCGCTATGAAGCTGGAGCCACAGGGCGATAGCTGCAAATTGAGCGGGCGTTTGACTCAAGAAGAGGTCGCCCGCTTGTGGAAGACGCGCAAGACACTGCTGCCGGACGATGTGCGCCGGTTGGAACTCAGCGAGCTGACATACTCGGACAGTGCCGGCATGGCGTTTCTAATGGAGCTTGTCAGTCTCAGAAAGGGGGAGCTGACCCTGGCTTCTCCCTCGCCACAGGTGCGTAAGTTGATCGCCCTGTATGATTTGGATGCCTTCTTTACCACAGAGGGCCAAACTAGGTAAGTTTCCAATGGATACCAAAGAGATAGAACAAATATTAAAGGATTCACTCTCGTTGACGGAAGTCTATGTCAGCGCCGAAGGCAGCCATTTCAAGATAGTGGCCGTGGGTGAATGTTTCGATGGCATGAGCCGTATCAAGCAGCAGCAGGCCATCTATGCGCCCCTGATGGACAAGATCACCAGTGGTGAGATGCACGCGCTCAGTATCAAGACTTTTACGCCTACCCAGTGGCAGCGTGAAAAAATCTTCAACATGCCAGCCTAGAGTATCAATGTGGATAAACTGAAAATTCAGGCAAGCGGTGCGCTTGCCGGTA
This sequence comes from Shewanella sp. YQ_9, assembly GCF_043103185.1. Classification (NCBI taxonomy): domain Bacteria; kingdom Pseudomonadati; phylum Pseudomonadota; class Gammaproteobacteria; order Alteromonadales; family Shewanellaceae; genus Shewanella; species Shewanella sp. YQ_9. The sequence goes on along the minus strand of NZ_JBICJO010000065.1, from coordinate 1,601 downwards.
ATGTGGTGATCTCCGGCGCCAAGAATGCTGCCCTGCCTATCCTGATGGCCGGGGTGCTGGCCGAATCGGAGTTTCTGGTTTCCAATGTGCCCCACCTGAGGGACGTCAGCACCAGCTGTAAGCTGCTACGCTGTCTCGGCGCAGACGTCACCGAACTGGGGCAGGGCCAGATACGTATCGATGCCAGCGGTATCAATGAGTTTTGCGCCCCTTATGATCTGGTGAAAACCATGCGCGCCTCAATTCTGATCCTGGGGCCCTTGCTGGCACGTTTCGGTAAGGCGGATGTGTCTCTGCCGGGGGGCTGCGCCATAGGAGCCCGGCCGGTGAACCTGCACCTGCATGGCCTGGAGCTGATGGGCGCCAAGATAGAAGTCGATGAAGGCTATATCAAGGCACGGGTCGATGGTCGCCTCAAGGGCGCGCATATCTTTATGGATATGGTCAGTGTTGGTGCCACAGAGAATCTGCTGATGGCCGCGGCCTTGGCCGACGGTGAAACCGTGATTGAAAACGCCGCCCGCGAACCCGAAGTAGTGGACCTGGCCAAGTGCCTTATCGCCATGGGGGCCAAGATTGAGGGCGCCGGAACCGCCACCATACGGATTCAGGGAGTGGAGAAGCTCAATGGGTGCCGTTATCGGGTGATGCCGGACAGAATTGAGACAGGCTCGTTCCTGGTGGCTGCAGCCGTGACCCGTGGCCGGATCCGTTGTCTGGATGCCGATCCTGGCTCGCTGGAGGCTGTGCTGGCCAAGCTGGAAGATGCCGGCGCCGAAATCCTTACCGGCAGCGACTGGATAGCCCTGGACATGAAGGGCAAGCGTCCCAAGTCAGTCAATATCAAGACTCTGCCTTATCCCGGTTTCCCAACCGATATGCAGGCGCAGTTCTGTGTGCTCAATGCACTGGCAGAAGGCACAGGCACTATCACGGAAACCATCTTTGAGAACCGCTTTATGCATGTGCCCGAGTTGAATCGTATGGGCGCCAACATGGAGCTGGAAGGCAATACCTGTATCATTCACGGTATTGAGCAGCTCAATGGTGCTCAGGTGATGGCGACCGATCTGCGGGCGTCGGCCAGTTTGGTGATTGCCGGACTGATGGCCGAAGGCACCACGGTGGTGGACCGTATCTATCATCTGGATCGGGGTTATGAGCATATCGAAGATAAGTTCAAAGGCCTAGGCGGTTCGGTAGAGCGTATCTCCTAACCCGATTGCTCGGTCAGTAAAAAACCACCATGAGGGTAATGCCGATCAGTTAAGACAGATAGCTTGAGGATCTAACTGAAAGGATCAAAATCCGATGACTCCATGTCATCGGATTTTTTTATGCAACTTTCAGAAACTTTGACGCGTACTCATATCAATCGTCTTACCTCAAGCGGTGGATTTCGTTGCTCGCAGCGCTGTCACGCAAGCGGCTGGGCTCTGATGTTGTTCTGTATGTGTAAGCGAAGTGACAGGATCTGGCATGAGAGAGCAGAACACCCACATTGGCGTGGACTCAACTTCTATGGGGCGATGGTATCGTGTGGCGATAGAGCTGATCGCTCAAACGGGACTGAGTTCCCTTCCCGTGATCTATTATTTGGA
>NZ_JBICJO010000064.1:0-50669 GCF_043103185.1 Shewanella sp. YQ_9 | reverse complement strand
GCCTTGGCAGCCTTTTTATTGGTTCACTATTATCTGTGCAAGGGACCGCACTAGAAAGGGGAGTAGGTACAATTCTTCCCAAACAGAGTCATTTGAAGCTACAGATATACACATATATTTCTGGCACAGGCGGAACTGTGACAGTCGAAAACAGGGACGTATTCACGCCGTGTCACAGGATCGCCTGTGCGAGAGCAAACCGCAGGTGATGGGCTACATCATGGTCGGAAGCCCGGCAAGCGCTAATGGGCGATTTTAAGTTGAAAGCCAAGCCGCTGTGCCAGCGGCCTAACGTCGTGGAGTTTCACCCCACACCCGAGGAAAGGGGGCTGTATCGACTCGCCCCCTTTCCAACCCCCCAGCGACCCGCGACGCAGCGGAAAACCCCTTGTGCTTATGATGCCAATTCGCTATCGCGCCAGACGCTCATCCCTGATTCGACTGGCGCTGCTTCGGCATCCATGCCTCGCTACGCGATTGTCATCAACGCCCTGCGGCCGCTTCGAGCGGGAATCGGTGCATTCTGTGAGAATGGAGTAGCTTGAAATATCTGGAGAGTTTACAGACATACGCCTATTTTCCAGGCACAGGCGGAACTGTGACCGTCGAAAACAGGGACGTTTTCGTCGAGCGCCCAGGGATGGGTTCACAGCGTGTCACAGGATCGCCTGTGCAAAAAGCGCACCGCAGGTGATGGACTACACCGTGGCCGGAAGCTCGGCCAATACTAACTTAGGAACTTTTTGGCTGGAAGCTATGTTAGCCGCTGTGCCAGCGGCCTAAAGTCGTGGTGTTCCACACCACACCGGCCAAGGGGCTTTGCTTGTCCCAAGCCCCTTGCATCCCCAAGGACACCCCGACGTAGCCGAAATCCCCGCGGGCTTATGAAACAAATTGACTACACTCAGGACTCGCCAAATGCTTCCATGCATAACGGCCAGCTCGCCTTCCTTGGCTCGCGCTCATGCACTTGTTGCTTCGCAACATTCGCCTTGCTCGACCTTCGAGCCTCGACATCCCTGTCTCGGCTGCGCCAATTTGCAACAACGCCAGCGGCGGCTCCGAAGGGGGGAATTGGTGCAATTCTGTGAGAACTAACTTGTTTGAAGCTACCTATATGCCCACAGGCATACACCTCATTTTCAGGCACAGGCGGAGCTGTGACCGTCGAAAACAGGGATGTTTTCGTCGAGGCTACAGGGACGTATTCACGCCGTGTCACAGTATCGCCTGTGCATAAGCCTGCGGCAGGCAATGAGAAACATCCATCGCCGGAGACCCAACCAATGCTATTTGGCTATTTTGAGCTGAAAGCTATGCTAGCCGCTGTACCAGCGGCCTAACATCGTGGAGCTGGTGCAATTCTACAAGAATCACGTTACTTGAAGTTTCTGAAATGTCAGCAAACATACACTTAATTCCCTGGCACTGGCTAAACTGTGACTTGCCGAGGAAGATTTTTATAAAGAACAGGGAAAGCGCTCAGGGAGCTGATGCAAAAAGCCGACCCTGGGGTCGGCTTTGGTATCGAAGATAAAGACCTGTACTTAGAAGCGCAGGGCTACACCTACTTTATATCTGGCTTCGCCTTCAAAGCTCCACACTGGGTAATCGGCCTTGAACTCGCTGATCACATCCTCTGCACTAATTGGGGAAACACCCGTCTGTATGCTGTCTTCTTCAGTGATGTTGACCGCTTCAAAGGTGATATCCAAATAGTCGGTTACCGAGTAGCTGGCACTGAGGTCCAAGGTCCCGTAAGACTCGTGCTGACGGTTACCGTAGAAGCCAGGCAGCTCGCGCATCATATACTCAGAGCGCCAGTTATAGGCCAGACGAGCGCTAAAGTCATCCATCTCATAGTAACCTACCAGGTTGACGGTATGCTTGGATGAGTCAGAGAACACGCCCACACGATCCGGATAGTTTTCTGCCGGAGAGGATGCATCGGCAAAGGTGTAGTTCACTGAGTAACCCAAACCATTGTCGAAGGAGTCCTGCAGCTGCAGCTCGATACCATCTATGCTGCCGCCGTCGGCATTGTATTTCTCGCTCACAGTCCAGCAGTCATAGATACCTACGCCACAAGAACTTTCACCTTCGGTTACCAGGTTGGGATCTTCAATACCTATCTGCTGATTCAGCTTCTGTTTGGTGGTGATAAAAGAGCTGACATCCTTGATAAAGTAAGTGGCGGCAAACAGGCCAGAATCACTGAAGTACCACTCCAGACTCAAGTCAGCCTGGGTCGCCTTGAATGGTTCCAGCGCCACACTGCCACGCACCAGTTTTTCATTAAAAGGTGTACCGTCGTTGTAACCCGGCAGGGTCGAGGTAGCAAACAGCTCGGCGTAGTTGGGGCGAGAGATCACCTGAGCGGCTGATGCGCGCAGTATCACATCCTCGCTCAAGTCGAAGGCGATGTTAACGCTCGGCAGTACATCGTTATAGCTGGACTTGTCTGTGCTCAGATCATCGGCGAACTGGCCCTGATCGTTCAGCGCGTAATAGTCAGACTCAATGTCGGTAGAGATGTAACGGAAACCGAAGTTACCGCGGAATCCTTCCCCGGCAAAAGTAGCCATGGCGTACAGAGCCAGGTTCTCTTCCTGGATAGTGCCGTAACCAGACTTGTCAACGGTAAAGCCATCGATGGCGGCATAGGCATCGGCAATCATGGCATCAAATATCGGCTCAGGCAGAGTGAAACCGGCGCCGGATGACATGGTGCCATTGTAGTAGGCAGAAGCGTCCTTGGTCAGTACCTTGGCGTCATTGACTATCGCCGCATCTGTCATCTGGGTGACTTCATGATCGGCATAGCTCACACCTGTCTTGATGGCACTGATAGCGCCCCAGGCTACCGGGAAGTTGAAGTCCAACTGAGCGAAGGTTTCTTCATCCGTGTTGGGCTGCTTCTTCAGCGCCCAGCCGGCAGTGGCCAATGGGTCGTTAAAGTCACCGGCCTCAAAATACTTGTTGGCGATGTCGATGTTGATCTTGTCGCCGGTGGCGTCATAGATACCGGCAAAGTCAGCCGGGACACCGATTGAGTTGCCATAGTTGGCAGTCAAGTCGGTACCGCCCTCTGCTTCGGTGCGGCCTATACGGCCTTCAACAGTGAAGTTATCCGCTTCATAGTTGAAGTTGAAATCCACTGTATCCGAGCTCATGCTCGCCTTACGGGCCCAGGTTTGTGCCCAGGCAAAACCGCCCTGATCGCTGTGATTTATCTTGGTACAAACGCCGGCGGCATTGACCTGCTCACAGGTGTAGTCGCCTTGTTGTGTGGGAAACAGGAAGATGGAGGTGTTGGCGTTGTTGGCGTCCAGCTCCAGATTCATGTAGTTGAGCCCCAGTTCCAGTCTGTCGGTGGGACGATACTGCAACACCAGATTGATTGCGGTGCGCTCACGATCCTGTTGGAAGGTGGTTGGCACTATCTCACCCCAGCCAAGCAGGGTTTCAATGCCATTGCGCTGATAGTCCGTTTGGCTCCAGGAACCTGCCAGCAATACACCGAAGTTTTCATCTTCGTTTTTCCAGCTGTAGAGACCGGATGCTTCAGGATCTATCTCTTCCGAGACGCTACCATAGTCCCCTTTGGCGCTCAGGAAAACCGAGTTGGCATCCAAATCCAGCGGTTTGCGGGTGTTGATTATGACAGTGCCGCCTATGCCCCCTTCGGCAATATCGGCCTGGGAAGATTTGTAGACTTCAATCGAGCCCACCATCTCTGGCGGCAGCAAGGTGTAGTTGAAACTGCGGTCGATGGCCTGCTGATCGAACCAACCGGTAGAAGCTACCGAGTGGCCATTAAGCTGGGTACTGGTCAGCTGCGCCGAGGCGCCGCGGATAGAAACCTGTTGCCCCTGACCGAACTGGCGGTTAACGGCGACACCAGGAATACGTCCCAGAGACTCCCCCACATCACTGTCGGGGAATTTACCTATATCTTCTGAAGTTACCGCATCGACTACGGCATCTGAAAAACGCTTGGTATTGACCGAAGCCTTCATCGAGGCACGCATACCACGGACTTCAATTTTTTCAATATTGGCAGTTTCGTTGCTGTTGTTATCTGCTGCCTCGGCAGCCAGCGCGCCAACAGATACCGCTCCCCCAAGGAGGATAGCGATATTTGCAGCGAGGGCAGTTTTCTTAAAGGTAGATGTTCGCATCTCGTTTCCCTTCCATCACTTTATTATCTTTTTTGTTGCCATAACCATTCCCTTCAAGAGAATGACAACGCTGTCATGTCTGGAGATAAACATTACACAATAATTAACAGTCTTGCCACAACAAAATAACGCTAGAGTGAATAAAAACTGTCATATTGCTGTGTTAATGGGAGAAAACAGATTTTTATTCTGGTTAAAAACTGTCCAGGCAGAAGTTTGTGTAACCAAGGGCGTTAACAATAGCGGGAAACGAATTTATATAATGGCCTAATCACTAAGGAAGTCGGATAACGCCGAAAGCTAATTGCTGTGCAAGCCACTCTCTACAAAAGAGAAGACCATGAGGACTTATTCGCACCTTCCCTAAATTCTGCGTTGCCAAACTGGCTAAAAGTCAGCAGTATAAGATGCTCGACAAGCGGCCATGCCGCTTCCGGCCCCCGCTGGCTGTGAGTATTCGCCTGACATCTCGGACTAAGTTGAATGAAAGTAACCATCAATGACGTGGCTAAATATGCCGGCGTTTCCATCAAGACAGTATCCCGGGTCACCAATAATGAGCCTTCGGTTAAACCGGCCACTATCGACAAGGTCAATGCTGCAATCAAGGCGTTGAATTACCAGCCGAATTTAGCTGCCCGCAACCTGGCTGCCACCAGTTCTTATGTCATAGGCTTCGTCTATGACAACCCCAATGCCTACTACATTATCGATATGCAGAACGGTATTCTCTCCGCTTGTCGGGACAAGGGCTATGAGCTGCTGATCCACCCCTGTGATGCCAAGGCCGATGGTATTTGTGAACAACTGACCACTATGGTGAAACATGCCCGCCTGGCCGGACTGGTACTGACGCCGCCGCTGTCGGAAGACCCCAAGGTACTCTCCGCCCTGGATGCCATAGGCGCCAACTATGTTCGCATCATGGCAGGTGACAGAGTAAAGGCCGATACCGGGCTGGCGGTATTGGTTAACGACAGATCCGGCGCCGTGGCCATTACCCAACATCTTATCGATCTCGGGCATCGGCAGATCGCCTTTCTCAGCGGCGACTATCATCACCAATCCACCAAGGAGCGTCTCGAAGGTTATCGTCAGGCCTTGAGGGATAACGACCTGGACGAGTCTCCCGAGCTGATTGTCGAGGGTGAATACTCGTTTGAATCCGGAGTTGAAGGTGCCAAGAAGCTGCTCAAAGGGGCTAACCGGCCCAGCGCCATAGTGGCCTGTAACGACGAAATCGCCGCCGGAGCCCTGTTTGCCGCCAGGCTGGAAGGGGTGGATATTCCCACCGAGCTCTCGATTGTCGGCTTTGAGGACAGTCCCTTCTCACGCCAAACCTGGCCCAAGTTGACCACAGTGCATCAGCCCAACGGCAAGATTGCCCAGATAGCTACCGAGCTGTTGATCGCCAATCGCCGTGAGCAGAGCGCTCGCAGCGAGATCTTCACCCCAGAGCCGGTTATCAGAGACTCGAGCGCCAGGGTGCAAGCAAGCTGAAATTCCAGCCACTAAAAAGGCGCTCTACAGAGCGCCTTTGCGATAAGATTCAAAATCACTTTATCAGTGCAGCTTGAGTTTGGGCCTGTGCCATTTCAGCAGCCGCTGTGCCAGACGATACACCAATGCCGAAAACCAACCGTACAAACTCGCCAGATGGCGTTGATACAGAGACATGTACATCATCCGTGCCACGTAACCCTCAATAAACAGGGAGCCGGATCTCAGGTTGCCCATCAGATTGCCCACCGCCGAGAAACGACTCAGTGACACCAATGAACCATAGTCGCGGTAGACAAAAGGATTTTCTGCCTTGCCCTTCAAGCGGTTGAGAATATTTTTATACAGGGTTTCCGCCATCTGCGATGCGGCTTGGGCCCGGGGAGGCACAGGCTTGCCGTTGTCCTGCACCAAAAAGGCGCAGTCGCCCAAGGCGTAGATATCCTTGTGGCCCTTGACCCGCATACAGGCATCGACCTCGATAAGGTTACGGTTATTGACCGGCAACTTATCAAACTGCTGCAGTACATCCGGCCCCTTGACGCCCGCGGCCCACACCTTAAGCCCGGCAGGGATCAGCACATCTTCCTGGGTAATAAAGCCTTGCTTGGTCACCTCTTTGACCTGCACTCCTATGTGCAAGCGTACCCCGATATGATCCAGTACAGACTGGGCTCTGGAGCTCACCTTGTCCGGCAGAGCCGGCAATATCTTGGGCGCCGCCTCAATCAGGTGAATTTCCAGATGATGCTTGTCGACATTGAGGTAACCGTATTCTTTGACCGAGTCCAGCACATGATGCAACTCGGCAGCCAGCTCAACTCCGGTCGCGCCGGCGCCCACTATGCCGATACTGAGCTTTTCGCTGGTTTCATCCAACAGCAACAAGTTGTCCAGCAACTTGTGGTGAAATTGATTGGCGCTGTCGAGGCTGTCGAGGAAGATACAGTGCTCTTTGGCACCCGGGGTGTTGAAGCTGTTGGCCACCCCGCCGATGGCAACTACCAGATAGTCGTAGGGCAACTCACGCTCGGCGATAATCTGCTCGCCATCATCATTGCTGACTCCGGCCAGGGTGATGGTCTTGGCCTCGGGATCGCATTGCAGCATTTCACCGCGCAGGAAACGATAGCCATTTTTCAGGCCATGGTCGCGATACAGCAAGCCTTCTACCGATTGATCTATCACCCCAACGGCCACTTCGTGCAGTTTGGGCTTCCAGATATGTACCGGACTCTTGTCTATCAGGGTTATTTCAGCCTCTTCCTTCAGGCCCAATTTGCGTCCCAGCTTGGAAGCCAGCGCCAATCCTCCGGCGCCGCCGCCCACAATTAAAATCCGCTTACCGGTCACAAATTCCCCCAAGAGTATGAACTAATGCAAGATAGTCTTTTATAACATGATCCTGCTCAAAAATAACCTGAGTTCTAAATTAATATTTCTTTATATATCACTGATGCAGGTGAATATTTGCCATCATTTCCTGTCGCTCAAGGCTGGTGTAATGCCACCTTGGTGCGCTTCAAACTGTAGAACATCCACAGACACAATAGGCTGCTGCAGGATGCCAAGGAGATCCACACGCCCGGCACGCCAAAGGCCCAGGCAAACACCCAGAGGAATAGGCCTATCAGCAGCAACTTGCTGCCAGTGAGTATCGAGGCCTCTGCCGGACGATTGATGGCCTGGAAGAAACTGGCTCCCACCAAAATCAAGCCTTCCATCGGCAAGCCCCAGAAATAGAGATACATGCCCTCAATGGCAACCGGGGCCAGGGTCGGGTTGTCACCGGCAAACAGATACACCATCCATTCCGGGCGGCTGTAGATAAGCACCAAGCCCAGCAAGGCGCAGATTAAGGTGACGGAAAACACCATTTTGGCGGTCTGCTTGACCCTGTCATATCGACCGGCACCGGCATTGAAGCTGAGAATGGGTTGGGTGCCGAGGGCTATGCCTTCAAACACAAAGTAAAACAGGGCTTCGGTATAACTCACCACGCCATAGGCGGCCACATGCAGCGAAGTGCCGGTCCAGAGCAGCGCCATGTTATGCATGGTCAATACAATCGACAGATAGAGATTCATCAGGAAACTGGGCATCCCCAGCTTGACGATTTCCCAAACCAGCTCCAGGCTCAGCTTCATCTGCTGCCAGTCGATATTGAGCCGGGTGCGCTTGCCAAAGAAATGTTGCAGACACAGGCCGCCGGTGACCGCCTGGGACAACATGGTAGCAATGGCGGCGCCGGCAAGACCGAATGGAAAGACCACAATAAACAGCCAATCCAGCAGGGTGTTAAGCACGCCCCCAAATACCAGGATCCAGGTGACGAAACTGGGGCGACCGTCGTTACGTAAAAGCGCCGAGAAGGCCATGGAAATGATGGGGAAAATGCCCAAGGCAAAGTACCAGAACAGGTATTGGTAGGCGCCTTCATAGACCTCACCTTCGGCTTTCAGCCAGCGCAGAATGTCGTCGGTCAGCATGGTACCGGCAAGCGACACCACCAACGCACTCAACAGACAAAGACTGAAGGTATTGCCGAGAATTTTTCTGGCCCTGGCGACATCACCGCGGCCAAGATTGATGGAGATAAGCGCGGCGCCGCCCATGCCCAAAAGCGCACCGAGCGCATAGAGAATGGCGCCCACAGGGTAAGCCAGCATAATACCCGCAAGACCCGTTTCCCCCAGGTAGTGGCCGATAAACATCCCGTCTATGGTGACGTAAATTCCGGTCACCAACATGGACATCACAGTGGGGACAGTGTAACGCCAAAAGAGTTTACTGACAGGTTGCTGCAGTAAGGCGAGATCCTGCTCAGTCTGGGGGACGCTGTTTGGGGTCATGACGCTTTCTCAACATCAAAGGTGTTAAACCATAAGTTCGATATCAGAGGCCATATTAGGAGGCGACAGCTCGGCCTCCATTCAAATTGGCACTCCGAAATCAATCACCTCGGAAAAAGTGGATGGCGGATTGTACCCGAGTTATCAGCCTGGATGCCACAGCCTTGAATAGGGCGTTATTCGGCGACTTTCATGGCGAGCAGTTGCTGCTCCAAAGATTCAGGCTGCAAAGGGGCGCGACTGATGATTTCCAACCTGGAGTCCATGGCATCATCGAGCTCTTCAACGCTCAATTCACCGTCGAGCATATTGAGCGCCGCTATGCCGTCTTTGGTGATCATCACAGCTTTTAGTCGCACCACATCGAGTGCCTTGGCCCAGCGATAGAGGCGCTCGAGATCGAACAGCCAATCCGGAGCAAAAATCCAGCCATAGCTATAACAGCCCTCGCCTTTGTTACTCTTGAACACTATGCCGCGAGCGTCCCACTCTGGTGCTTCCGGGCTCTGCGGCTCGGCGCCGAGTGGCTTGATGGCAAACACACCGGCATTTTGCCACAGCAGCCCGGCGCCTAAGGGAGTGGCTTTAGTGTTCAAATTGGCCTTTGCCGGCCGAGCCAGCGCCCGCAACAATTCATCATTGAGCTTCAGCTCTTTGGACCAGTAAAACAGCTCCCCTTCCAGTTGCTGAGCGGCAATAAAGGTGGCTATTTGTTCCCTCAAGTGTGCAGCTAGCCGCTTACTCTCCTGATCACTTTGCGGCTCATTACCTTTTGCACTTAGCGGCTCATCCCCAGGCAGAACCATTGACTCTTGCTGTTGCCAGAGGTCCTGCTTGCCGGCCAGCAGGATATCGGCTATCTGCAGCTGGGAGAGAAAATTCTTATGTTCGGTATAACGCTTGTCACTGAGTTTGCGCGGGTCAAACAGACAGATACTGGCCTTGAGGCTGAGCACTTCGGCAAACTGTTTCGAGCTTAGGGTTTTCAAAATCTCTTTGGGATGGCCAAGGCCTGTTGGCTCTATCAGTAATCTGTCGGGTTTGGCCCGGGCCAGCAGCTGAGTCACCGCCACTTGAGTCGGCACCCCGGCGGCGCAGCACAAACAGCCACCGGGCACTTCTCGTATGACAACGCCAGAGTCGCTCTGGCCCATCAGGCCGGCATCTATTCCAATTTCACCGAACTCATTGACCAATACCGCCCAGGTCTCGCCCGCAGGCTTATTGGCCAGCAGCGCTTTAATAAAGGTGGTTTTGCCTGAGCCGAGAAAGCCGGTGATCAGATTGGTGGCAACGGGTTTGAGGATCATCTGTGACTCCATTCCTTACAGCATTGAGGCAGCAGAGTGTAACCCAAGCAGGGAAAGAGTTAGCTCGAAATTGTAAACAGATGCAAAATGGGCGCTATTCGCGCCCATTTCTGTATACCTGACTAAGGCTTTAGTTCGTGATCCACTATCGGTGTCAGCCCCTTGGCACGATTTTTCATGGCATCGTCCAAGTCAAAGCCGCCGGCACGCCAGCCTTTGGCCTCAGCCGCAGAGAAGCTCTGCAAGTGCCACTCTTTGGCATCTTGGAGTTTAAAGCCTGCATCCTGCCAGGCGCCTGCGCTTGAGGCATCGAAACCGGCAACATGCCACTGCTGGGCGCTTCGGGAGTCAAAACCTGCCTCTTTCCAGGAGGCTATCTCGGTTGAACTCATACCGGACCAGTCTTTGGGAATGGAACTGCAAGCCACAAGCATACTCAACCACAGCAAGATCACTAATTTTCGCAACATACTCATCTCCTGATACCTTTACTATTCCTTAAGCTAAGGGGGCTGCGCTGCCGACGGCTTATTGAGGCAACGCATTGAGTATAGCAGGGCAGATTGCATTATCTGCGTCTTGGGCCTTTGGGAGCCTGGCCCTTGCGACCGGGTTTATGGCCCCTGTGAGTCTTGGCATGTCGGGGTTTCTCTATTGGCTGCGAGTAACGCTCCGGCAACGGCGCGCCCTTCTCGTAACCCGGCAGTACTTCTCTTGGCAGCTTGTAACCGAGCAGGGCTTCTATTTCAGCCAGTTTTTGCTCTTCGGCCGGGCTCACCAAAGAGATGGCTTCGCCGCTGCGCCCTGCTCTGCCGGTACGGCCAATGCGATGAATATAGTCATCAGCCTGCGATGGCAGCTCGAGATTGATAACCCTTGGCAAGGCAGGAATATCCAGGCCTCGGGCCGCGACATCGGTTGCCACCAATACCCGAATCTCTCCATCGATGAACTGCGCCAGAGCGCGGCTGCGGGCGCCCTGAGTCTTGTCACCGTGAAAACAGGCGCTCTTGATGCCGTCGAGTTTTAGCTCTTGCTGCAACTGCTCGGCACTCTCCTTGGTACTGACAAAGGCCAACACCTGTTGCCAGTTGTTGCGACCAATAAGCTCGGCAAGCAACTCGGCTTTACGGCGATAGTCCACCGGATACACCTTTTGCTGGATCTGCGCCTGAGTGCGGCTCTCTTTATCTACTTCAAACCATTCTGGCTTATCGAGCAGCTTGTGCCCGAGGCGCTTGACCGCCTCGGGGAAGGTCGCCGAAAACAACATGGTCTGATGCCCATCTGGCAGATAGCGCCCCAGACGCTCGATATCCGGCAAGAACCCCAGGTCCAACATGCGGTCGGCCTCATCCAGCACCAGGGCCATTACCTTATCCAGCCTGAGATGATCTTGGCTCAGGTGATCGAACAGCCGCCCCGGCGTCGCCACCAGCACCTCAATACCGGCCGCTATCGCCTTGCGTTGAGGGTTGAAGTTGGCGCCGCCGAAAATGGCCAAAATGCGAAATGGCGTATGGGCGGCGTATTTGCCCAGCTGAGTCGCCACTTGTTGTGCCAGCTCGCGGGTTGGTGTCAGGATAAGCACTCTGGGCGCGGCGCCATATTCTGGCTCAGCGAGCCCCTGTTGCTGCCACTCGTCAATCAAGGCGGCCAACAGCGGCAAGCCAAAGGCCGCGGTTTTGCCTGTGCCTGTCTGGGCCGAAGCCATAATATCCCGTCCGGCCAGCGCCGCCGGCAGTACCTGCTGCTGCACCGCCGTCAACTCACGATAGCCGCACTGGGCAACGGCTTCGAGCAGCGCTCCCGGCAGCTGGGTTTCAGAAAACTGCATCTTCAACACCTGAAACATAAAAAGGCCGGCGAGTATACCGCAAACACAAGTTATCAGCTGGCATTTCCACCACCTATGACCTGATGCTTGCCAAGATATTTTTGCTCAAAGCCTTCGATATCCAACGCCTGGGAGTAGAGGTAACCCTGGGCATAGTCGCAGCCTATGCGGGTCAAGATCTCGGCCTGACCGGCTGTCTCCACCCCTTCGGCTATCACCTTCATCCCCAACTTGTGTGCCATGACTATGATGGCTTCACAGAGGGTCAAGTCACTCTCATCTGTTTCCAAATTACGGGTAAAAGATTGATCTATCTTGAGATAGTCGATATCAAACCGCTTCAGATAAGCCAGGGAGGAATAGCCGGTGCCAAAGTCATCCAGAGACACCTGAATGCCGGCATCCCTATAGGCCAACAGCTTTTCGGTCACTCCCATATTGGCATCCAGCAACAGGCCTTCAGTTATCTCTATACAGATCCCCGAGCCAGAGACACCCAGACTTGTCAGCAGCTCCAGCCACTCGGCAAAGCGGTTGCCTTCGTCGCGAAACTGGATTGGCGACTTGTTGATACTGATCTGCACCTCGCTCCCATAAGCCTCGCGCCAGGCGGCACTCTGACGCGCCGCCTGCTCAAACACCCAGTTACCGATTTCAAAGATAAGCCCTGTGTCTTCTGCCACCGGAATAAACTCAGCCGGCGAGACACTGCCGCGCTCACTGTGATTCCAGCGCAGCAAGGCTTCGGCCTTGAACACCTTACCGCTGCCCAGCTCGACTATGGGTTGGAACCTGAGTTCGAATTCGCGCCGCTCCAATGCCTGACGCAAATCCTGAATAAGCCGCATCCTGTATCTGGCGTATTCCTGCATAGAAGCAGTGAAATAGTTGAAACGGTTGCGGCCCTGATCTTTGGCGGCATACATGGCCTGATCCGCATGTTTAAGCAACAACTCCACTGTCTGACCATCATCGGGATACAGGGTAATGCCGATACTGGCGCTGATAAAGGCGGTTTCATCGCCCAACTTGAAGGGCTCCGCCAGACTGCTGAGAATATGGTTGGCAACCCGCTCGACCCCGTTATGATCCTGCACATCCGAGAGCAGCAAGGTGAACTCATCGCCGCCGAGTCTGGCCACCACGTCGGACTCACGCACACAGGCCTGCAGCCGCTCCGAGGTTTCCACCAGCAGTAAATCCCCCATGTCATGACCCAGGGTATCATTAACCTCTTTGAAGAAATCCAGATCCAGAAACAGCAGCGCAAAACCATGGCCATGGCGCTTGGCCTTACGGATTTCATTGCCAAGATGCTCGGTGAACATGCGCCGGTTTGGCAAACCTGTCAGGGCATCATAGTTGGCCTGACGCCAGATAAGACGTTCATTCTGCTTCTTGTCGGTGATATCGGAAAACAGCGCCACCCTTCTCAGAGGGGTATCATCCGTGCTGTGAATGGTATTGATGCTGAGCCAAATCATTATCTTGCGGCCATCACTGCAGCGCAGCCACATCTCTCCCTGCCAGCGCCCCTTGTGGCTGAGATCATGATTCAGCTCACGGTAAAACCTCTCATCGTGGTCGTCGCACTTGAGCATATCTATGTTACTGCCCAGCACATCTTGTGGCTGATACCCAGTGATGGCGCTGAACGCCGAATTGACCGTCATTATGGTGCCGACATCATCCAGCACACTCATCGCCTCGCTGGAGTTTTCATAGACGGAAGCCGCCAGCTTGAGTGAGGCTTCCAGCTGTTTTTGCTCGGTAATATCCACATGCACGCCGCAAACCCTGAGCGGCCTGCCCTTCTCGTCACGACTGACCACCTTGCCGGTATCCTGCACCCAGCGCAGTTCGCCGTCCGGACGGATCAGCCGGTACTGCACCTTGTGTTGCTCGGTTTTTCCCGCCAGATGCTCATCCAAGGAGCGCAGTACCCAGGCCCTGTCCTTGGGATGAATACCATCGAGCCACAGGCGTTTGTTGTCGTTGAGATTGTTAAGGGAACAGCTAAGAATTTCGGCGCTGCGTTTGTTGCGCACTACGGTATCCTTGACTGGGTCCCAGTCCCAGAAACCGAGTTGACCGCTTTGCAGCACCAGCTCCAACTGATCGCGACTGGCGGCAATCGCCTGCTCGGCCAACTTGGCCGAGGTAATATCGATATAGCCGGCTATCACCAACTGTACCTGCTGATGATGGCGCTGACAGGCCACTGTCATATGGGTATAGACATACTGCCCCTGCTTGGAGACGAAGCGTTTTTCCATCTCATATTCGTCGATTTCACCATCCAGCATCCGCCTGAATTGCGCCATATCGGCGGGCAGATCATCCGGGTGGGTCAGCTCAGACCAGGTCAGTTGCGACAACTCCTGCTCTGTATAACCCAACATCCGGCACATGTGGGGGTTTATCTTGAGCCAGCGTTGATCCGGCGAGGTGATGGAAATCCCTATGTTGCCCACATGGAACTGGGAGCGAAACAGAAAGTCATCCTGCAGCCGAATGCGGTTGTCGCGCTCAAATTCCAGCCGCCGCGACAGCAAGCGCCCCAGCAACACATTGGTGAGTGGGAACAAGGTCAGTACAGGCAAACTGATACTGGCAAGCACCCCTTTGGCGGTTTCCCAGGGCAGCAGTAACATCCAGGCCAGCATCACCAGATGCACCAACAGGGAAAAACCGGCCAGCTCCGGGTAGCCTATATCGGCGAGGGATTGCTTGCGCCGTTTGCGCCACAACAGGCCTATCAAGCCGCTGGAGAAGATCACCCCGACACCGACCCAAACAGCACCGCCACCGAGATAGATGCGAAAAGCGGCGGTAATCACGCAGGCGATTATGGTCGGCAGGCCGCCGAAAAACAGGCCTGAGATACTTAAAAGTACGGAGCGACTATCGAAGAAGATCCCCGGCTCATAGCTCCAGGGGGTAAGCATCACCGCAATACAGATGCCACCGATAATGACGCCAATCAACAAACGCCACAGCAGAAAGTACTCCCGCTGCTGCTGTCTGGGAATAGCATCATAAATAAACACCAATGCCAGCAAAAATGCGGCATTTTGTGCCAAAGGAAGGAAAATGCTCTGCTCCATCTGCCCCCAAGCCTGTGAATAACAAAGAAGAAATCTACAGGTCTAGTGTAGCAGAGCACCTTCGGAAACCTGACTAATTTATGGCGCTTTCCACTGGGCGCCGCTTATCCTTGCTGGAACTTTCCACCTGGTAGAGTTGCGTCAGATAAAGCCTTGCGCTGTCTTGCCATAAAAAGCGGCTGGCGGAGGCTCTTTTTCTAAGGGCATTCCAGTTGGCTGTGGAATAGAGCTCCAAGGCCCGGGACAGGGCATCGAGCAGCGCCTTGGCCTGTTCATCCAGCCCGAACCCTGCGAATACCAAGCCATTGTCACCGTCGCTGAGGGTATCGGCCAGTCCGCCTGTGGCATGCACCAAGCAGGGTTGGCCTGCTCTCAAAGCCAGCATCTGGCTGATACCGCAAGGCTCGAAGGAGCTTGGCATCACAAACAGATCGCCGCATTGATAGAGGGCATCGGCCAGCTCCTGATGATAACCATTGATAAAGCGAAAATTGCTGTTGCTCGCGGCGATGCGACCAAAGAGTGCCGCTATCTGCTCATCGCCGCTGCCAAGCAACCAAAAACAGGCGCTGTCGCTGAACTGCGCCAGCCTTAGCAACAGCTCTTCCAGCACCGTCTTGCCCTGCCAGGGATGACACAGCAAGAGTAACTTCTGTTCAGTGAGCCTGCCAACCGAGGTCAGCAGCATTCCCGGTGACTCAGATATCTGCCCCAAGCGGATTTGAGCAATCATATCTGCCGGCGTCACTGCTTCGCTGCGCCCGAGTTTACTCAATAATGCCTCTGTGGCTATCTTGGGCAGTTGCAACTTGAGTTGCCGCCGCTTGCTGGCCGCGAGCGGTAGTCCTTTTTGATAGTCACAGCCGTTGAGAATGCCGAACACCTGGCCAAGCTTGGCTTTGGCCTGCAGGTCAGCCTCCAATCCCTCGCCGCCAAAGAAGCCCAGTTCAGGCTGTGACGGACGCAGCACTTCCTTGGCGTAAGTCGCCGAGACCAGATGGATAACATCGCTGAACTGAATCGCCGCCCGCAGCGGATTGATGCACCCGGGGTAGCGGGTATCCAGCGCCAGTTGCAGTTTGGAGTTTACCCCTTCGGCCAACAGCCAGGGATACCAAGCTGCCAGGGAAGATGCCTCGCCGGCAAGCGGCCGCACACCCTGCATCGCCAGGTTGTGAATACTGAGGACACAGGGCACTTTTGATAGGCCACGATAGGCGGGATCCAGTGCTCTTAAGATGGCAAAGCCGCCGCAGTGCCAGTCGTGCAGGTGAAACCTGTCCGGCAGCGGCAGTAATCCCTGTTTCAGCGCCGCCGCCACTGCAGCGCCGAAGAGGGCAAATTTGCCTGCATCTGTGGCAAAGGGGCGCTCAGGGCCATCAAGGCTGTAGACTTCACGCTTAACACCGCAAAAACCTTCATGAGCCAGAAGATAGATCCACACCCCCTGGGAGCCTGGCTGAACCGCCGGATTGGCAATCCGATACAGCCGCGCCCGGGTGTTGCCTGCGCCGAAAGCAAATTCAAACTCGCACAGAAAATCGGCCCCCTGCTCCTTGGCCAAAAAGCCATAGTCCGGCATTATGATATGCGCCGCCACGCCTTGGCTTTGCAGCGCCGGAGGCAACTCGGCCAGCACATCTGCCATACCGCCGACTTTGGCGCCGGCCAGGGCGGCATTTTCCGCTGCCAACATCAACACCTGCAGTTTTGCTTTAGCCGCCATTATTCGTACCCCACAGGCAGTCCCAACATGTCACGGGTCACCAGCACCACACCGTTTTCCGAGACCCGAAAGCCCTTGGCCCTGTCGTGGTCATGGTTGAAGCCTATCTCCATCCCCTCGGGGATAATGCAGCCCCGATCTATGATAGCCTTGCGAATCCGGCAATGACGCAGCACTACCACATCGGGCAGGATCACTGAGTCTTCCACCTCTGAGTAAGAACAAACCCTGACCTCATTGAAGAGGACGCAGTGGCGCACAGTGGCACCTGAGATAATGCAACCGCTGGAAACCACAGAGTCCAGCGCCATGCCGCGCCTGTCATCATCGTCAAATACAAACTTGGCCGGCGGCAGTTGTTCCTGATAGGTCCAGATGGGCCATTTGGCATCATAGAGATTGAGCGCAGGCGTCGGCGACAGCAGTTCCATATTGGCTTGCCAGAAAGAATCCAGAGTTCCCACATCGCGCCAGTAGGCCTGCTCGTTGGGAAAGGCGCTGCGAAACGGATAGGCATAGACCCGGTGCTTTTCTATGATGGCCGGAATAATGTCCTTGCCGAAATCCCGGTTGGAATCGGCGTTCTGGGCATCTTTTTTCAGCTGTTCAAACAAAAACTCTGTGTTGAACACATAGTTGCCCATGGATGCCAGGCAGGATTCGGGGTTATCCGGCAAGGGCCTGGGTTCGACCGGTTTCTCTTCAAACCCCAGAATACGGTTGCTGCTATCCACCTCCATCACCCCAAAGGCGTTGGCCGCTTCGGCCACCGGCACCTCCATACAGGAAACCGTCATATCGGCGCCGGACTCGGCATGAGCGGCCAGCAGCCCGGCGTAATCCATGCGGTAGATATGATCGCCCGAAAGCACCATCACATAGCGCGGCAGCTCGTGACGTATGATGTCTATGTTCTGAAACACTGCATCGGCTGTGCCCTGATACCAGTTGTCCGAATAACGTTGAGATGCCGGCAATATCTCCACCGACTCCCCCAACTCCTTTTTGAAATGCCCCCAGCCGCGGGTCACATGGCGGATAAGCGAATGGGACTTGTACTGGGTCACCACCCCTACCCGGCGGATCCCCGAGTTGATGCAGTTGGACAGCGGAAAGTCGATAATCCTGAACTTGCCGCCGAAATAGAGCGCCGGCTTGGCCCGCCAATCGGTCAGCTCATGGAGGCGGGAACCCCGGCCTCCGGCCAGGATCAGGGCATAGGTTTCACGGGTAAGGTTACTGATATAACGCGGACTCGGATTCGGCATAAAAGCGTGCTCCCAATTAACAGAAAAAGGCGCTCACTGCGCGCCCCAGACATGGTCGCGATAACCGGCTATGGTGACATCGCTGGAGAAGCGGCCACTGACCGCGGTGTTGCGAATACTCATGGCGGTCCAGCGCTGAGGGTCCTGATAAGCCTTGGCGGCTTGCAGCTGGGCCAGACGGTAGGTTTCAAAGTCGGCCGCCAGCATCCAGGGATCCTTTGGCGACTCAATGGCGGCTATGATGGGGTCGAAGATCCCGGGCTCCTGCAGATTAAAGTGACCACTTTTGAGCAGCGCCATTACGCCGCCGAGCGCCGCCGAAGACGCTATATATTGCGCCGGGCAGTAGTGCGCCTTGAGTTCCTCCACCGCCAGGGCATTGAGGCCAAACAGAAAGAAGTTGTCTTCACCTACCTCTTCGAGCATCTCGATATTGGCACCATCCAGAGTGCCTATGGTCAGGGCGCCATTCATCATGAACTTCATATTGCCTGTGCCCGAGGCTTCCTTGCCGGCGGTGGATATCTGCTCTGACAAATCCGTACCCGGGCAGATCACCTCCATGGCGCTGACGTTATAGTCGGGCAAAAAGGCAAACCTTAACCAGGGACTGACTCTGGGATCCTCATTGACCATATGAGCCACGTTGTTGGCCAGTTTGATCACCAGTTTCGCCATGGCATAACCGGGCGCCGCCTTGCCGCCAATCAAGACGCAGCGTGGCTGCATCCCCTGGGTATCGCCACTGACAATCCGCTGATAGAGATGGATCACATGCATGATATTCAGCAGTTGCCGCTTATATTCGTGGATCCTCTTAACCTGCACATCAAACATCATGGAGGGGTCGAAGTTCACCTGGCAGCGCTGCGCCACCAGCTCGGCCAGCGCCTGTTTATTGGCCTGCTTCACCTCGCGCCAGGCGGCAATAAATGGCTTGTCCGAGGTAAAGGCGTTGAGGGCAGTCAGGCATCTTAGGTCGCTCAGCCAATCCTGCCCCAGGCGGCTGCTGATGAGCGCGGCCAAACGGGGGTTACAGTGAGCCAGCCAGCGCCTGGGCGTCACACCATTGGTACGGTTGTTGAACTTATGCGGCCAGAGCTCGTAAAAGTCCCGAAACAGCCCTGTGGTCAACAGCCTTGAGTGCAGCGCCGCCACCCCATTGACCGAAAAGCTGGCCACTATTGCCAGATAAGCCATACGGATATGGGGCTCATCCCCCTCTTCTATGATGGACATCTGCCGCAGACGTGACACATCGCCGGGCCAGTGATGCGCCACCAACTCCAGGTATCTGGCGTTGATTTCATAGATGATCTCCAGAATACGCGGCAGCATCTGGGCGAACATGCGCACCGGCCAGCGCTCCAGCGCCTCCGGCAACAAGGTATGGTTGGTGTAGGCCATGCAGTGGCTGACTATGTCCCAGGCGGCTTGCCACTCCAGCTGATATTCATCGATAAGCAGGCGCATCAACTCGGGAACCGCAATCGCCGGATGGGTATCATTGAGCTGCAGCACATGAAACTTGGCAAACTCACTGAAGTCCCGGCCTTTGTTGGCAACCCAGGTCGTCAACAGATCCTGCAAACTGGCAGAGGACAGGAAATACTGCTGCCGCAGCCGCAACTCTTTGCCGTTTTCGCTGCTGTCATTGGGGTACAGCACCATGGTGATCTGCTCGGCCAGATTCTTGGCTGCCACGGCTTCGGTGTAATCACCCTGGTTGAACTCGGCAAGGTCAAACTCATCCGTGGCCTCGGCCTTCCAAAGCCTCAGGGTGTTGACCCGGCCGTTGCGATAACCCGGCACCGGCATATCATAGGCAACCGCCAGTACATCCTGGGTATCCATCCAAGCCCTGTGCCGGCGGCCATCGCGGTCGACATGGCTCTGCACATGACCGAAGAAAGGCACTGTCACATTGTGCTGTGAGGCCCGCACTTCCCAGGGGTTGCCATCCCTGAGCCAGCGGTCCGGCTGCTCCTGCTGATAACCATCGACTATCTGCTGGGCAAACATGCCGTACTCATAACGAATGCCATAGCCAGTGACCGCCAGTCCGAGACTGGCGCAGCTGTCCATAAAGCAAGCCGCCAGCCGCCCGAGACCGCCATTTCCCAGACCGGCGTCATGCTCTTGCTGTTGCAGGGTTTCAAGCGCTACCGCATAGCCTTGCAGCA
Organism: Shewanella sp. YQ_9; assembly: GCF_043103185.1. Lineage (NCBI taxonomy): Bacteria > Pseudomonadati > Pseudomonadota > Gammaproteobacteria > Alteromonadales > Shewanellaceae > Shewanella > Shewanella sp. YQ_9. Next base: position 30,705 of record NZ_JBICJO010000064.1, on the reverse strand, counting down.
TCTCCCGACACTCGTCGGTCAGGTCCAGATTGAGCAAGGCGTTGCCCAGGCTTCGGCCCATCAAAAACTCCAGCGACAAATAAGCCACCTGTTTGCGCTGGTACAAAGCATCCTGGCTGCGACTGGCGCACCAATCGTCCAACAGCTGCTCTTTGACGCTCAGGGCCAACGCCTGATAAAGCTCCTGTGGCCTGCGCTCATTGCGGTTAAGATCGTATCTCAGCTGTCTGGCAAAGGCCGCCGGCAGTGAATCACAGGGCTCGCAGTCTTGGTGCGCCAGATGGCCTGGGGCTTGTTGAGTGGCTGGCGCTATTGGCGATGCGGCTTTTGATGCTGTTGTCGATTGACTCTTACTGCGGCTCTTGACTCTATTCCTTGAAGTATCAGTCATGGCTGGCTCCTTTGGCTGAGGACGACAGATAACGGCCACCTGCAGCCAGCAGCTGAAAACTGAAGGCGGCAACGGCGAAAGATGAAGCTGTGGGATAGCAGGATTGCAGTTCATCCCGTCCGGCTTCGCTGGAAAGCAGCAATTGCCACTGCTCACCGGCTCCGGGCGGCGGAGCTGGCAGACAAAAATGGCTGTTGCTGTCACCGGCATGCAGCAGGATCAGCAGGGCTTCGGTCTGAAGTTTGTTTTCTCCTTGAGGGCTCATATTGGGCTGACGGCTCTTTTTCAGCTGACGGCTCTCTGCCCGCTGAAGGCTCTTATTCAGCTGAAGGCTCTTATTGAGCTGACGGCTCTGCATCAACTGCAAGCTGCGGCACTGGACTTCGCCCCAATGACCGGGTGTCATGGCCTCGCCGGAGGCAGCAAACCAAGCCAGGGCTCTGGGAGCCTGGAGGGCATCGGTGTGAACATAGTCATCGCTTTCATAAAAGCCGCAATCCCGGCGAATATGGATAAGCCGGCGAACAAAGGCGCCCAGCGCAGTATCCTCCCTGTGCCAATCGAGCCAGCCCAATGGGTTATCCTGACAATAGGCGTTGTTGTTGCCGCTCTGGGAGTTGCCGAACTCATCGCCGGCCAGCAACATGGGCGTGCCCTGGGAGAGCAGTAAACTCGCCAGCAGATTACGGCTTTGGCGCGCCCTCAAGGCCTTTATGGCGGCATCTTTGCTCTCGCCTTCCACGCCATGGTTGGCACTGAAGTTTTCGTGGTGTCCATCGCGGTTGTTTTCACCGTTGGCCTGATTGTGCCGCTCGCGATAACTCACTAAGTCCCTCAGGGTGAATCCATCATGGCTGCAGATAAAGTTGATTGAACTTTGTGGGCCGCGCCCCGAGTGTTCAAACAGATCGCCGGAGCCGGAAAGGCGCCTGGCAAGCTCGGGCAAGAGCCCGGCATCACCGCGCCAGAAACGCCGCAGGGTATCGCGATATCTGTCGTTCCATTCGGAAAAGCGATTGGGGAACTGCCCCAACTGATAACCGCCCGGGCCTATGTCCCAGGGCTCGGCTATCAGCACACATTGCTGCAGTTCAGGGTCTTGCAGCAAGGCATCGAACAATCCGGCGCGATTGCTGAACCCCTGCGTCTCACGGCCAAGGCTGGTGGCCAGATCGAAACGAAAGCCATCCACCCCCATGATATCGACCCAGTAACGCAGCGAGTCCATCAGCAGCTGTACGACTCTTGGATGGCTGATATCCAGGCAGTTGCCACAGCCAGAGTCATTGATATAAAAACGCTTATCTGCCGGATGCAAACGGTAGTAGCTGACGTTATCCAAGCCGCGAAAACTGACGGTCGGCCCCTGACGATTACCCTCGGCGCTGTGGTTAAAGACCACATCCAGCACGAGTTTGATACCGGCATCATGCAGGGCAGAGACCATCTGCTTGAATTCGCCAATGGCATCGTCAGAGGCCGAATATGCCCCATGGGGAGCGAAGAAACCTATGCTGTTATAACCCCAGTAATTGCTGAGCCCGCTATCCAGCAGAAAAGGCTCGGACAGAAAGGCGTGCACCGGCAGCAGTTCGACACAGGTGATCCCGAGCGACTTGAGATAAGCTATCGCCACCGGGTGCGCCAAACCGGCAAAGGTGCCGCGAAGCTCAGGGGGGATCCCGGCCATGGCGGCGGTGAAGCCCTTGAGGTGCATCTCGTAGATCACTTCATTACGCCATTGGCCGCCCGGTAAGCGCTTGCCGGTAAAGCGGGTATCGGCTACCACTTGGCATTTGGGCATGGCCCAGGCGTTGTCACAGGGATCGGCCCATAAGTCATCACCTATTCCGGCACTGCCGGACTCCCGCTCCGGGGACCCTGGTACTGGGGATTCAGCATCCCCCGGATGGCAAACAGCGGCCAATGGCCGGCCCTGCTCATCGACTCTGGCATAGCCAAGTTGCCAGGGCCCATACTGCCAGCGACCACAAAAGGCTCTGGCGTAAGGGTCCAGCAGCAGCTTGGCCGGATTGAATCTGTGCCCTTCCTGAGGCTGATAAGGGCCATGCACCCGATAGCCATAGCAGAGTCCTTCACCGGCCCCCTGCAGCAAACCATGGAACACCTGTTGCGAGGACGGCATAAGCTCGAAACGGCCCGACTCCTGCCATTGGCCATTTTTGTATTCAAACAGGCACAGCTCTACCCGGGTTGCATGAGCCGAAAACAGCGCAAAATTCACCCCTTCCGGCTCGCCATTGGCTTCATGCACCAGAGTCGAGCCCAGAGGCCAGGGTTTGCCTGCAAGCATCTGCATCAGCCACGCTCCAAGGCGAAATAGACGCTCGCCAGGGGCGGCACCCGGATCAGCGCGCTATATGGCATGCCCTGCCAGGGGATCTCCTCGGCTTCTATGCCTCCGGCGTTGCCTTGATTACTGCCGCCGTAGAATGCGCTGTCGCTGTTGAGCAGCTCGCGGTAACGTCCGGGCTCTGGCAATCCCAGTCGATAGCCTTCCCTGACACAAGGGGTAAAGTTACAGATAACCAGCACCATGTTGCCGTCGGAATCGATACGCGTAAACGCCAGCAGGCTGTGCTGACTGTCGTTGCAGTCGAGCCAGCGAAACCCTTGCGGCTCGCCGTCACACTGCCACAATGACGGCTGCCGGCGGTAACAGAGGTTAAGATCCCGCACCCAATCGCTGAGTCCCTGATGAGATGGATACTGCAGCAGATGCCAGTCGAGGCTGAAGTCATGTTGCCATTCGCGCCGCTGGCCAAACTCGCCGCCCATAAACAGCAGCTTTTTCCCCGGGTGAGCCCACATAAAACCGTAAAATGCCCGCAGCGTGGCAAACTTCTGCCAGTCATCGCCGGGGATCTTCTCCAACAAGGCGCGCTTGCCATGCACCACTTCGTCGTGACTCAGCGACAAAATAAACTGCTCGGTATAGGCATAGATGAGGGAAAAAGTCAGTTGCCCGTGGTGATAGCTGCGATGTACCGGCTCCTTGGTGAGATAATCCAAGGTGTCGTGCATCCAGCCCATATTCCATTTGAAGCCGAACCCCAGGCCGCCGGCAGCGACATCCCGGCTAACGCCATCCCAGGCGGTGGACTCTTCGGCAATCATGATGATCCCCGGGTACTCATGGTAGAGACGCGTATTGAGCTGCTGCAAAAAGGCTATCGCTTCCAAATTCTCACGGCCGCCATATTCGTTGGCCTGCCACTGGCCCTCTTCGCGGCTGTAATCCAGATAGAGCATGGAGGACACGGCATCGAGGCGCAGGCCATCGAAATGAAACTCCTCCAGCCAATAGCAGGCATTGCTGAGCAGAAAACTCTGCACCTCTTTGCGGCCATAGTTGTAGATCAAGGTGTCCCAGTCGGGATGACGGCCACGGCGGGGATCTTCATGTTCATACAAGCAAGTGCCATCAAAATGCGCCAGGCCGTGGGGGTCGGAAGGAAAGTGCGCCGCCACCCAGTCGAGCAGCACACCGATACCCGCCCTGTGGCAGGCATCCACCAGCAGTTTAAGCCCCTCGGGATCGCCAAACCTGTGACTGGGAGCAAACAGCCCCACAGGTTGATAGCCCCAGGAACCGTCGAAGGGGTATTCACTCAGCGGCATAAATTCCACATGGGTAAAACCGTGAGATTGCAGGTAAGGTACCAAGAGCTCGGCCACCTCTGCGTAGCTGAGAAAACCGCCTTCGCCGTTACGCCTCCAGGACCCCAGATGCAGCTCATAGATACTGACCGCCTGTCGGTGCCAGGTGCTTTGTGCCCTGGCGGCCATCCAATCACTGTCCTGCCACTGCCAATCACTGTCCGCCATCGGCACTATCGAGGCGTTGTGGGGCGCACCTTGCATCTGTCTGGCACAGGGGTCGGCCTTTTCCAACCAGCTGCCATCCTGGGTTTGCAGCAAAAACTTATAGTGCTCACCGCCCCGGACTTGCGGCAAAAACAGCTCCCAAAGACCTGATGCCGGGTGGCGGCGCATGCTGTGGCGGCGCCTGTCCCAATGATTAAAATCCCCCAGCAAAGACACGCTTTTGGCATTTGGAGCCCAAACACAAAAACGCACACCTTTTACGCCCTGGCACTCCAGCCAATTGGCACCGAGCAACTGCCAGCCTTTCAGCAGACTGCCTTCATTGAAGAGAAAACATGCCTGTTCATCGAGCGAAGCATCAAAGCGGTAAGGGTCGTCCAGCACCAGCTCCGCCTGGGGATAGCTAATGCGGAGCCTATAGTCGAAGGGTTTGACCCTGCGCCCCATAAAGCCACTGAACAGGGGCTCGGCGCCAACGACAGGGGTAAGCTCGGCCACCTTACGGCCGGTTTTCGCATCCAGCACCTCGACGACGGCGGCGCCGGGCAGCACGGCGCGCAGTAACAAGCGGCTGCGGCCATTTTGCTCAACCAGATGCATTCCGAGCCAGGCGAAGGGATCGCCATGGCGCCCTTCGGCCAAGGCGCAGGCAGCGGCAAAGTCCAGTTCCGGGACCAGGCTTTCCAGCATTGGCTCACTAAAGTGCGGCGCGGGTTCATTGGCGACGATTTGCTGTTTCATCTGCATCTCCTGTTGATTGAGCTCGAAGCCGCTCCGGCTCAGCGCTGCCACTTTGCTCGCGCACCCGGCGGATATCCCTGAGCAGGGTTTGCAGCAGCTCGGAATCATTGAGCCTTTCCACGGCCAACGAATAACGTCGGCGCCAGTTGGGATACTCAGCGCTGGTGCCCGGGATATTGACCGCCACCTCATCGCCGAGCAGATCTGTCAGCGGCAGGCTGAAAAGCGCACTGCGCCCCGAGGCGACTGTGACGGCGAGGTTATGGATCAAGTTGTGGGTATAGGTGACAGAGTTCGGCTCAAGTGCAGCTTTTATCTTGTTTTCAAAGGGATAAAAGCGCGAGAGCCAAACTTCAAGAGCCTGAATTTCCCTGCGGCGGTCATCGCTTTCCCTTGCGTATTGTTCAGCCCCCTGCAGGCCAAGTTCCCGCCTGAGCCTGAGATCTTCGGCTTCCAGCCAGGCTTTGAGCGGCGCTACATCATGGTTGCTCAGCATCATGATGGCGTTTGGCTTGTAGTCATTTGGCGGCCGAAATCCACCAAACTCAGGGAAATCCTGCTGCTCACGGCAAAAATAGAACAGCTCATTGGAGTACAGCCCGCCAAGCTTAAGTGGCGCTACGATTTGGGGTGGCACCAGCCCAAGGTCTTCGCCAATCACCAGGCAACGGGCACGCTGGCTCTCCAGCAATAAAATCGCCAGCAGGGTATCGAAGGGGTAATAGACATAGGCGCCTTCAGGCTCGCCAGACTCAGTTTCGACTGCAGTTTCAATCTGGTTTTCGGCCTCGGCCGGCCACCACCAGAGACGAAACAGCGACATCACGTGATCTATCCGAATGGCACCACAGTGACGCATGTTGGTGCGCAGCAACTCAATAAAGTGGCTAAAATCCGCCTGCTTGAGACCGACGGGGTCCAGAGGCGTCAGCCCCCAGTTCTGCCCCTGGGGCGCAAAGGCATCCGGCGGCGCCCCTATGCTGGCACCTTGGCAAAACTGACTCTGATGCTGACTCACCTCAGTGCCGCTGCCAACAGTGCCGACAGCCAGATCCCGGATAAGGCCGATACTCATGCCGGCTTCTATGGCGCGGGATTGACACAAGGCCAACTGCTCTTCGGCAACAAACTGCAGATAGAGATAAAAGCCGGCATCTGCGGGCCAGTCTCCGGTGGCGAAACTTGCCTGCTCCCGGGCATAGTGCTGCAGCGCCAGTCCCTCCCGGCGCACAAAGCCTTCGTAGCCCTGGCGCCTGGGAGCATCCTTGGGCAAAGCGTTGAAACGCTGCCACATTGCTTTGAGGCGGGCACACTTATCACGGCTGACAGCGGCATAGTCCAGCCAGGGGCTGAAGGCCGTTTGCTCGGCAAAAGATTCAGCATCACAGTTTTTTGCCATCCCTTCGGCGCAGAGCGGCGGCGAGATATACAAGGGGTGCAGGCGGCGTCTGTCTATTGGGCTGTAGGGACTTGGGGAGGCATCCTCAGTGAGCGCCAGCGCATGCAGGGGGTTGAGCAGGATAAAGTCCAGCCCCTTGGGGGCCAGTTGGGTTATCAGCTTCAGCAGGGCTCCAAAGTCGCCCATTGCCTCAGGGCCGGGAGTATCCTCCTGCCAGAGCGAAAACAGCTGCACGCTGACGCCCCAGGGCCTGCGATGAGGCTCGTTTTGCCGCGCCGTATTTTTTTGCAGTACGCCTTGGAAGGCCTGCCTTGGCGCCACCATCAAGTTGCCCATAGCAAGCAGCCTCTCATCGCCATCAGGCTCAATGATAGATAAAGACACCCTGTGGTAGCCAAGTCCGGGGGCGATGCCACAGTTGCCGGAAACCTCGTCCAGTTTAAGCTCGTGCTCAAGATAGCAGCGCTCACCGATACGATAATCGCCGCGCACCGGGCAGTCTGCCGCTGAAAAGCTGACAACAAACTCCTCACCCAGTTCACTCGCCAGCGTCAGCTGCAACGCCTTGGATGGCAAAGACTGCGCCTCGAGTCTGAACCTCAGACCGAGACTGTCGAGATAGCACCACTGAAATGAAGGCAACAGCTGCTGCCAGGGTTCGGCATCGAGCTGATAGACCCGCCGCTCAATCCAGAGCTCGCTCGCCTCTTCGGGTATAGGGCCACACATGGCGCTGAGGATCTGTTTGCGTATGCCGGCAGATGTAGGACAAAAACGCCCATAGCTGTCGCTGAAGCCGTCCCCTATCCCTTGCAGATACAGCAACTTCTCCAGTCCCATCTCAGCACTCCACGCCAATCACCTTAAGTTCCCTGTGAGCAGATAGCATGCCAGGGCAAAATAACAGCAATAAGACAGAGGTGTGTCAGCCAAGTGACAAGTATTTAATATTTTAATTCAGTAGCTTGTGAAAATTCGCCCTGATGTTGGGCGAGCGTCTCGCAAAAGGCACCAAAAGTAAATGAGTTGCCCCAATGACTCAAGACTGTGCAATCTTTCACCAATTGAGTGCAAGACATCGCCGACAAAAGCCGGGATTGGCAACCAGGGGTTGAAAACGGGGTTCAGACAGAAATCAATCTTGGGGTCGCTGACGGCGACCCGCTTGTAAAGAGGAAAACTCAGCTCTTGGTTTGCTTTGGAGTCACAGCTTCCGGCTCATCGCTCGGCTGAATTTGTCCCACCAACAGCATGGGGGCGGCATCCAGCTCTTCGGCATCCATCATGGTGGCAATCCGCTCCACGGCCGACAAGAGCTGGCTCTGCTCCCAGGCCTCCAGCGCCTGATAGCGCTTGATAAAGTGCTCCTGCAAGGGTTTGGGCGCCTGTGCCAGCAAGGCAGCACCGGACTCGCTCAGCAACAGGTGTACCTTGCGCTTATCGGTTTGGCTGCGCTGGCGTATAACCAAACCCTTGGCTTCCAGACGGTCGATGATGGTGGTGACTGTGGCAGGACTCAGATTGATCTCGGTCGCCACCTGTTTGGCGAGCGGCGATCCCATGGAAGCGATTTTCTGCATCACCATAAGCTGCGGTCCGGTGAGGCCCGAGTGCTTACTGAGCTGCCTGGAATGCAGGTCGATGGCGCGGATCACTTTGCGCAGCGAGATTAATAACTGCTCATACTTTTCCATGAATACTTCCCACTCACACTGGTTCGAAAAGGGCTACTGAAATCACCAATAGCCGAAAGGCGCCAGCTTATCAGAAAAGCTCTGCAAACTCATAGCCCATCGACTCAATAGCGGAATTTTCAAAAATACCACCGCCGACAAATGCAACTTCAGATCAACAAATTGCTCATCTTTTGTTGATACAAAAACCTCATAGTGCAATCATTAGATAACTAACGATTAGAGCTCGAATTAATTGTTGAGTGTTAATTATCAGAAAAGGACTATCCCCATGTCGGCCACCAGCCTGAAGTACAAGAGCGAAGAAAATCCTATTCCACTGAAAGTCATCACAGAGAAGCGGCCATTTTCCAGCCATCAGGCGCTGATGCAGTTTGATGTTGCCAATCACTCCTGGCGGGAAACCCTGTCACTGAGCTTTAAGAATGACAAACAACTATCCCAGGTATTCAACAATATTCGCGCGGTCGATGACCAAGTTTATGAAGTGATTGCCGCCAGGATCACCCCCTATATAGCCCAGCTGATGGACAAAGATGATCCCAACTGCCCGATTCGGTTGCAGTATGTTCCTGAGCAGGATGAGTTGGAGGTCGCCCCCCATGAAATGGGCGATCAATTGGCGGAAGATGACATGATGCCAGAAGGCACCTCGATAGTGCACAGGTATCCCAATCGGGTGTTGTTCCTGGTGCATAACATCTGTGGCTCCTATTGCCGTCACTGCACCCGCAAACGCATGGTGTCCGATCCGCTCAACGTGATCTCCATGGACAGGATCCGTCGCTCGGTGGAGTATCTGCGCCAACATACAGAGGTGCAGGACGTGCTCCTGTCGGGCGGCGATCCTTTGCTGCTCACAGATGACAAGCTGGATGAAATTCTGTCGATGATCCGAGAGGCCAGACCGGATCTGAAAATTCTGCGTATCGGCAGCCGTTTATTGGCGCAGCTTCCCACCCGGGTCACGCCCGAGTTGTGCCGGGTACTGAAGCGTAACAGAGTAACACTGATCAACACCCAAGTAAACCACCCCAGAGAAATCACCCCCTTATTCAGCAAACATATCGCCATGCTCAGGGAAACCGGCATCATGCTCGGCAACCAGAGCGTGCTGATCAAAGGCGTCAACGACAGCATAGACACTATGCAGGAGCTGGTGATGGAGTTGGTATCCATAGGCATACGTCCCTATTACGTCTATGCCATGGATCCGGCGCCGGGCAACAGCAAGTTTCAGGTCAGTTATCAGCGAATGCTGAAAATCTATCATGGCATCCGCGGCTGGGTATCCGGCCCGGCAATTCCCACCTTTATCGTCGATGGCGTCGGCGGTCTGGGTAAAATGCCGGTGCAGCCGGAATATGTCAGCAGGCAAACAGGCCCGGAAGGCGAGCGTCTGATAGCCACCAACTTTGAAGGGCGCAGCGCCGACGTATCATTCCTGCTACAGGAGTGATCCATGCACCCTTTGGATTATGGGATTTTCCTGGCGTACCTCGTAGGTTTACTGGGGTTTGGTTACTTCCACTTCAAACGCCACAGTGACGGCGATGACTACTATCTCGGTGGCCGCAATATCAAAGCCAGGCACGTAGGCTTTTCCATTGCCGCCACTGATGTGGGCGGCGGATTTTCCATAGGTCTTGCCGGTCTCGGCTTCAGTATGGGGCTGGCGGGCAGCTGGCTGCTGTTTACCGGTTTGCTGGGGGCCTGGTTATCTGCTGTGTTTGTTATTCCCAGGGTCAAACGTCTGGAGCAGGGCGAGCGCTTTTATACCTATCCGGATCTGCTCAAGCACAGATTCGGGGCCAGAGTCGCCATGTTGGCCGCCTTGATTTCCTGTATCGGTTATCTGGGGTTTACCGGCGCGCAGATCCTCGCCGGTGCCAAACTGGCGGCCGCGACTCTGCTGCCCAAGGGCTTCGATGCCTTGCCGCCGCTGCAGTTGGCGCTCTGGGTCATAGGCGGAACCACCATACTTTACACTGTATTTGGGGGTCTCAAGGCGGTTATCTATACCGACAGCGTCCAGTGGCTCATTTTATTGCTGGGCTTGATTGGCTTTACCCTGCCCTACGCCCTGGTCGAGGTCGGTGGCTGGCAGGGGCTGAGCCGCAATCTGCCGCCGTCCCATATGTCACTGACCGCCATAGATCCCATCACGGCCATCAATTGGCTACTCACCATCACACCCGTGTGGCTAATTGCCATGACTCTCTATCAGCGAATGTTTGCCTGTAAAGATAGCGCCACCGCCAAGCGCGCCTGGTATCTGGCCGGGGTGCTTGAATATCCCCTGATGGCAATATCCGGCGTTTTGCTGGGGATGTGCGCCAGAGTCATGTTGCCGCATATGGACAGTGAAATGGCGGTGCCGGCGATGATCCGCGATCTCTTGCCAATGGGCTTTACCGGGCTGATTATCGCGGCATATTTTTCCGCGATCATGTCCACCGCAGACAGTTGCCTGATGGCAGCATCCGGCAACCTGACCCAAGATCTGCTCGGGCTGGATCCCAGAGGGAACAACACCCTGAGACTGTCGATGATTGCCACTCTATTGCTGGGGCTGGTAGCCATCTATCTCGCCAGTCAGGCCAGGCAGGTATTGGATGCCATTCTCTATGCTTATGCCTTTATGGTTTCCGGGCTGTTTGTCCCGACTCTGGCGGCGCTGTTTTGGCCCAGAGTCAGCTCCACGGCGGCACTTTGCGCCATGCTGGGAGGTGGCCTCACGGCGCTGGCGCTACTGACAGAGCTGCTCAAGCTGCCGGATGGCTTGGCTAAACTCGGTCTGGATCCCAGTATCTATGGCATTTTGGTCTCCGCCGGTCTATTGGTGCTGGTCAACATCATTCACCAACCAGCTCCCAAGCCCCGGCTCACCTCGCATCAGGACAGTTCACACTCATGACCCAAGCTCAATTTGATCAGCAACTCAACTTACTCGGCGCCCACATTCAGCATGGCCCGGCCAATGATCGCATCTATCTGATCTCCCTTGGTAATGCCGAACCCGGGCCTTTACTGGATGCACTGAGAGCCCTGGCTCTGCAACATGGCTACGGCAAAATCATCGCCAAGCTACCTGAGCATAAGGCCGGTCTGTTTTTGGCATATGGTTTCAGCGAAGAAGCCAGGATCCCCAATTTTTATCAAGGCCAGGACGCCGTATTTCTCGCCCGCTACCAGGACAAAACCAGGCAGTTTCGCACCATGCCGGAGTTGGATACCCTGCTGGAGCGCGCCAGGGCGGATATCAAGCCTGAATTCCATTCAGCGGCCGAGGTCAGTCGCTGCCGCGAAGAGGATCTGCCGCAGATGGCCAGGCTCTATAGCGAGGTGTTTCCCAGCTACCCCTTCCCCATTGAAGATCCGGAATTTTTACGGCAGAACATGGCCAGTGATGTCGACTACTTTGGGATCCGCCAACAAGGGCAACTGATAGCCCTGGCTTCTGCCGAAAAGGATCCCAAGAGTCTCAGTGCAGAGATGACAGACTTTGCCACTCTGCCACAGGCCCGCGGACAAGGCTGCGCCAGAGCCTTGCTCGCACATATGGAACAAGCAATATTCCACCAGGGCTACCGAACCGCCTATACCATAGCCAGAGCCGTTTCCGTTGGTATGAACCGCACCTTTGCCGCGGCAGATTACCGCTATGGTGGTCGTCTGCACCTCAATACCCAAATAGGCGGTCAGATAGAGAGCATGAACCTATGGCACAAATCAATCGCTTAAATTTTGTTCAACCCAAAATGTAAACCTGACTTCCCAATATCCCAATATTACTGGCAAGCATAAGGTGCAATTCCCCGCCCCATCCGCGAGAATTCCATGCTTTCGGCTAATGGCCCTACAAGTATTAAGGGGTAATATGGTGGCCGTGGGAGCCGCTGCCATCATGGAAAGAAAGGCGTTATCTGCATCTGTGTCATAAAAACAGCTTTTATGTCACTTAGTTTCAACTTTCTCTTAATTTTCCTTCTTTTCGGCGCAGTTCTTGGCGCTGTCTCACACTTTTTGGTCGGATGAGTTGGTAATTTGACATCAAGAGAGAGATACAGATTTCATTTTCAACAGCATATATAGGTGAACTTATGGCTGCTAAATTCTTTATCCCTTCAGTAAACGTCCTGGGTCAGGGCGCTGTAGACGATGCTATCGGTGATATCCAAACTCTGGGATTCAAACGGGCATTGATAGTGACAGACAAACCTCTGGTCAGCATAGGTCTGGTGGGACAGATCGCCGAAAAGCTAGGTCAGGCAGGCATTACCGCCACTGTATTCGATGGCGTTCAACCCAACCCAACCGTTGGTAACGTGGAAGCGGGCCTTGAGTTACTGCGCGCCAACGACTGTGACTTCGTGATCTCCCTGGGCGGCGGTTCACCACACGATTGCGCCAAGGGTATTGCCCTGGTTGCAGCCAATGGTGGCTCCATCAAAGATTACGAAGGCCTGGATCAGTCCACCAAGCCCCAGTTGCCGCTGGTGGCTATCAACACAACCGCCGGTACCGCCAGTGAAATGACCCGCTTCTGCATCATCACAGATGAAAGCCGTCATATAAAGATGGCCATTGTCGACAAGCACACAACCCCCATCATCTCGGTCAACGACCCTGAGCTGATGCTGAAAAAACCTGCCAGCCTGACAGCGGCAACCGGTATGGATGCCCTGACTCACGCGGTAGAAGCCTATGTTTCCATCGCCGCCAATCCAATCACTGATGCCTGCGCCATCAAGGCTATTGAGCTTATTCATGCCAACCTGATCAATGCGGTAGAGCATGGTGACAATATCCAGGCCCGTGAACAGATGGCATACGCCCAGTTCCTCGCCGGTATGGCATTCAACAACGCCAGCCTGGGTTACGTACATGCCATGGCGCACCAGTTGGGTGGTTTCTACGATCTGCCCCATGGCGTTTGTAACGCACTCTTGCTGCCTTATGTGCAGGAATACAATGCTCAGGTCGCGGCTCCAAGACTGAAAGATGTTGCCAAAGCCATGGGTGTTGATGTCAGTGCCATGAGCGATGAACAGGGTGCTGCGGCAGCTATCAAGGCGATTAAAGAATTGGCTGCGGCAGTAAAAATCCCTGAAAACCTGACAAAAATTGGAGTAAAAGCCGAAGATATTCCTGTGCTTGCAGAGAATGCTCTGAAAGACGCCTGCGGCTTTACCAACCCCAAACAGGCGACTCACGAGGAAATTTGCCAAATTTTCACTAACGCACTTTGATACATATGTAATATAATTTCACAGTCTGCTTTTTCCCTGCAATGAGAAAGCTGTACAAGAGGCCCGCTCACCGAGCGGGCCTCTTCTCTTTCAGTTACCACTCGCTTCAAGCTTCCAAGCCCATCAGCTCAGCATTTCAACGGTTATTCGGCAACAGCTAAATTTTGAGATCTGTCCCCGGTTTATTTCTGTCGAATACAGGCTAAATGAGATTAAGAGCAACAAGCAATAAGGAGTACACCCCGCGTTTGTAACCCTTGTCACAGTGGCCGATTGTTAGTTCAGCCCCTATGATAAATTCAGGAATCAACCAGGCAGGATACCTTATGACAGCCATTACCCAGATAATCAATTACACAGTTCGTTGCCCCCATTATCAGGATCAGAGCGCCGAAGCGACATGGCGCAATCACATCGAAATCAATCACTCGGCAGAAATCGCCCTCGACCGACTCAGTAAGTGGCATGCTCACTCTGGTAACAGGGTATTTTGTTTTCAGAACATAGTGGTGCGTAAGGCTGAAAAGGAGGAGGCTTACTTCGCCATGATCAGCGAGAGATTAAAACCCAGCGGCCATGCCCTGGTCACGCTCAAAGTTTTTATGGACAAGTGCACCAAAGACACCTCTGTCGAAGAGATAGTGGAGCACATATATCAAGACTGTCAGGCTCGCCTGGAAAGCCTTGGTTGAACCGCCCTGGAGCCGATTCCCCCTGAGTCAATCAAGCTTCCATAGGCAATGCTCTCAATTGGCCGTATCCTTGTCATCTCCTGGTAAAGATACGGCCAAACAAGCGCCAGTTCACAGATTTACTACGGACAACGGCGATAGATCACAGTTATTCAATTCATTCCGGCACAAATCCGATAGATAATATCATTTCTGAGAAAATCATTTCCTTATTTTTCAAAAGCTAATAAAAGAAAACTCAAACTTACCCCAAATATAATCCATTTTTAGGCCAATTGTTGGCAAACCCTGCCACTGCTAGACTTTCCACCGCGGGCCAAAGTCTAAAGATCTCAATCATTCAGGCCTTGCGGGGTTGATGCAAATCAGGGCGACCGAGTTCGCCTGCCGGAATAACAGAATTTGTTTTTAAATCTGCAACAGGAAAGCCATTAAATGCACGAGTTAGCCAATATCGTCATCGTCGGCGGCGGCGCCGGTGGTATGGAGATCGCCACCAAACTGGGCCATAAACTGGGCCGCAAAGCCAAGGCCAGAGTCACGCTTATCGATGTCGCCGACAGTCATGTCTGGAAACCCCTGCTCCATGAGGTCGCCACAGGCGCATTGGATGTCGGGGTTGATGCCATCAGTTACCGCAGTCACGCAGCCGCTCACGGCTATCACTTTCAGCAAGGCGCCATGACGGACATAGACCGCAAGGCCAAGCAAGTGATACTGGCGCCCATTTGTGATGACAAAGGTGAAGAGCTGTTGCCATCACGGCGCATCGACTATGACTATCTGGTGGTTGCCATCGGCAGTATCGCCAACGACTTCAATATTCCCGGGGTGCGGGAACACTGCGTCTTCCTCGACAACACAGAACAGGCCATGGCCATCCGCCAGCGCTTGTTGAACAAGTTTATGCGTTATGCCAGCCATCAACAGTTGGATGAGAAGATCAAAATCGCCGTCGTCGGCGCCGGTGCCACCGGGGTGGAGATGTCGGCCGAAATGCATCACGCAGTGGATCAGCTCAAGGGTTTTGGCTACAAGATAGATACCAGCCTGTTGGAAGTCACCCTGATTGAGGCCGACAAACGAATACTGCCCAAGGTGGAAAAGGAAGAGATCTCGGCGGCAGTCGCCAGAGAGCTGAGCACTCTGGGAGTCCGGGTGATGACCAATACCCGTATCACCCAGGTGACAGCCAAGGCGTTAACTACCAGTGAAGGCGAAGAGATCCCGAGCGATATGGTGATCTGGTCCACCGGGGTCAAGGCGCCTGAGTTTCTCCACGGCATTGGCGGACTGGAAAGCAATCATATCCATCAGCTGCTGGTCAAACCCAATGCCCAAACCACGCTGGATGAGCATATCTTTGCCATTGGAGACTGTGCCGCTTGTCCGCAGCCGGACGGCAGCTGGGTGCCGCCAAGGGGCCAAGCCGCCAGGCAGATGGCCTTGATGACAGCGGATAACATCATAGCCATGCTCAGCGGCAAGACTCCCTCGAAAGAGTACCTTTACAAGGATCTCGGTTCACTGGTGAACCTGTCACGCTTCCACACGGTCGGCAACCTGATGTCTTTCATTGGCGGAGGCGTCATGGTCGAAGGCAAGATAGCCAGATTTGTTTATACCTCTCTCTATCGCCGCCATTTGATAGAGCTGCACGGTGTGGTCAAGGGCACCCTGCTGATGTTTGCCAAGGGGATAACCCGGATAATCCATCCCCATCTCAAGCTGCATTGATAAAGGGGGGGGCCAGGCGCCCCTCTTTTATTTGCCACGCCGGCAAGGCTATAATCGCTGCAGACTTATTTACCCGTAACAGACGAATTCAGATACTGCCTATGACAGCTCAATCCGCCGACTTTTCCAATATCAACCAAAGCAGCGCCCAGTCCTTCAAGGCGCAGAAAAATCTGATCAAACAACTGCTGGCCGGTAAAAAAGTGCCCTGCCCTAAATGCCAACAAGCCTTGAGTGCCACCCTGCCACCGGCAAAATCCACCTCAGAGCTTGCCAGCATCCGCTGCCCCAAGGGCTGCACTGATATTGAGCTGGAAACCGAACTGCCGGGCAAGTGAGTAAGCCCAATAAAAAAGGACCGCAACAGACGGTGGAAATCATCTGCTGCGGCTGCAAGGCAAAACTGTTCAAATATCGAAAGGGCGGCAAAGGCGCCTTGGTTAAATGTTTTGTCGAACGGATCCTGACAGATCATACGCAAACGCCCTGTACCTGCCCCGGCTGCGGCCAGGTCTTCGCCCGTCAGGCACTGATCCGCGGCGTGCCTGCATTCAAGATTATCGGTGGCAAGGCGCGCATGAATTAGCCCCCTTGTGCAGGCGCCGAGCCTTTGCGGCGCAGATAGAAACGGTAGTATCCCAACAGATTGCTGCCGATAAACACAGACTCCATCAATACCGCCATCGGCGAACCCAACAGGATATTATTCAGCAGCCAGCAACCGCTGCCGAAAAACATCAGCTCCCTTAATCGTTTGTCATCACGGCAAAAGGCCGCCCTGGTCTGCAACAAACTGCCGGCCAGACTCAAAAGATCGAGCCATTGATTGAAACTCAGGGCCACGGCCGTGACCGAAGCGGCCATAAACAGCCACATCAGACGTCTGTCAACGGTGAAGATACTGACAAAGAATCTGACACTGGCAACCAACATTAAAATGGCCGGGCTCCAGTGGTTGAGCAAGATAAAATGCGCCGAGATCAGCAGGCCCGACACCACCAGACAAGCGAGCACGGCGCGCCTGTGCCTGAACTGGAATGACAAAAGATCGCTAAACAGCGCCAGAGTGACCAACAGCTGTGAAATAACAAAAATGGACAACACAGTATCCCGGAAGATTGAAACCGGCCGCTATTGTGCTGTGCCATTGAGGCGATGGCATTAACTTAGGTTAAGACGCCGGCGAATACGGCTGAGGCTCTCTGGGGTGATGCCGATATAGTTGGCCAACTGCACCTGGCTCAGGGCTCTTATCCAGTGTGGCCAATGATTTTTTAACCACAGGTAGCGCTGCTCTGGCGACTTGAGCAATAGAAAAGCTTCTTTCTGCTCCTTGTAGCGCAGCTGGGCACGCAGCAATGAAAGCTCAGCGCGCTGAAACCCGCCAAGCTCAAACAGGCTCAGGGGCACGACCACCAGAGTGCTGTTTTCCAGTGCCTCAAGTTGATAACGGGCAGGCTCAGCACTGAGAAAACTGCTGTAAAGCAGACAAAATTCGCCAGGGAAATAGAACTCTTTGCAGCGCTGCTGCCCATCACTCAGATAGTGGCAGGCCCGCAGCAGACCATTGAGCAATAAAAAGCCCGACTGCTGTTTGCCACCTTGTGCCAGCAGCACCTCACCTGCCTGACAACTTTTCAGCTGAGCCTTATCCAAGAGTGGCGCCAAAGCACTGGGTTCAAGCCCCAACTCAAGGAAAAAGTCTGTCAGCACCCGGAAAGCGGCCTGATGAGACATAGATTCATGGCTCATTCAGTCGGGCGCCTATTGGGAAGAAGACGGCAGAATCGAGGTAAGCGTCACAAAGAAAGTGCGTTCCACATACTCGCCCGGCGCTTCGGCCATGGATTGCTCCTGGGTGCGGGTCTTCAGCGCCAGAGTCACGCTGTAAGGCGGGTCGAACGGCTCTTTGGGGGTAATGGCTTCAATCTCAATTCGGTCGCCGAGAAACTGGCTGGCCAGATGCGCAATGGCGCCGGTTTGATAGTCAAATCTGAACATGCCCAAATACCAGAACACACCTGAGCCCTGGGTTGTCACCGCGAACGGAACAACAAACTGCATGGATTCGGCATTGCCGGGCAAGTTTAAGGGGGTCAACTTGCGGTAATCGAGCAACACCTCCCCACGAACCACTTCATCCTGATATTCGCCAAACGCCAGATGCTGCTCTTCCTTAAAGCCGGTAAGAGTGACTGACTTGTTGCTGTCCGGCAAACGGATCCTGAACTGTTCACGGGTATCCAGACTGAACAGCCGCTTCATCACCCCCTTGGCCCCGCCATCGAATTCAGCCAGTGGACGCACCATATCGTTCTCCCTGACATAGAGGTCATCCTCGGTGAAGTTGAACCTGTAGATCCCAAGAGCGATCACCGCCAGAAACACCAGCCCCAACACTACAGCCACACGAATAAACAGCTTCATAATCCATCCCGTTAACACACACCCGGCCATATCGGCACACAGACTTACCTTAACCCCAAAGCCTAATGGCCGCAGCCGGGATCTGAATTCCTGTCAGCCCGGGTTCAGTCAAAACCGCCTTTTTCAAAAAATTTTTGAAACTAAAGCCAACGGCTGCCCGCTTATCCCAGGAAAGCTTTTCTCTATGATAACGCCAATCAACCAAATTCACTTTAATTTAAAGGATATTACACCATGAAATACGGTATCGGATACCTTTTGGGGCTTGGTGCTCTGGCATTACAACCCTTGGCCCATGGCGCAGATTTACAACTGAAAAGCTCATTAACGGCCAATCGAGTCATACCGGCAGACTACTACTGGAACCAATTCGGTTGCAACGGTGCCAACCTGGCGCCCAGGCTGGACTGGCAAAATGCGCCGGCAGGAACCAAGAGTTTTGCCATCACCTTTTACGATCAGGATGCTCCCACAGGTTCAGGCTTCTGGCACAGGGTGGTATATGACATTCCCGCCAATGTCCACAGCCTGCCGGGCGGCAAAGATGGCGGCCCCTTACCGGAAGGCGCCATTGAGTCAAACACAGATCTGGGAAAACCCGGTTTCTTCGGCCCTTGCCCGCCCGAGGGACGTCAGCACAGATACAAGTGGACAGTCCATGCGCTGGATGTGGCCAAACTGCCGGTAAAACCCGACTATTCAGCGGCGCTGACCGGCTTCTTCCTCTGGCAACACACTCTGGCCAAGAGTGAACTCGTGCTGCTGGCCGGCCCAAGAAAGGAGTCAACCCAATGAAACTCCTGACTCTGTCTACCCTACTGGCCGGCGCACTGGCCTCCTTTGGTATCTCAGCCGCCGCGGCATCCGCTTCGCAGTTTTCTGATAGTCAAGTTCAGGTCTACCGCACTACAGAGCAGGCTGTCGGTGGTATCAGCTTCACGCCAAGCGGGCGTATGTTGGTGAGTTTTCACCCCTTTTACGAGCCTGAAACCAAGGTGGCGGAAATCCTCGCCGATGGCAGCAGCAAACCATTTCCAAACCGCGACTGGCAAGGCTGTGTCCGCGCCGACGGCAGCCAGAAAGATCCCGATACCTGCCTCAACTGGGTTCTTGGTCTGCGTACCGATGCCAACGGCATTGTCTGGTTGCTTGACTCGGGCCAGGCCAGCCCCAGAGTCACCCCTAAACTGGTGGCCTGGAACAGCAATACCGACAAGCTGGAGCGGATTATCCACTTGCCTTCGCCGGTATCCCTGCCGGAGTCGCAGCACAATGACTTACTGATATCCCCCAAGCATCAGTTGATTGTTATCGCCGATGAAGGCATTGCCACCGGGCCTTTGGGCGACAAGGCTGCTCTGGTGGTGGTAGATCTCAAAACAGGCCAGAGCCGCCGGGTACTGCAGGGCCACCCGAGCGTGATGCCCGACACCAAGCGCCCGATAGTGATAGATGCCGGCACAGCCGGGCAGAAATCGATTCCCGTTTATGTGGGCGTCGATGGTATTGCCATGGATAAAGATGAAGAGTGGCTCTACTTTGCCCCGCTCAACAAGGGGGAACTATACCGGATCCCCATGTTGGCGTTGGCCAATCCTTCCCTGCCGGCAAGCGTGCTGGCCAATCAGGTGCAGTTTTGGGCCCACAAACCCAATAACGGCGGCCTGAGCATAGATGTCGACGGCAATCTCTACCTCACCGAAGTCGGCGAGCGCCGTATCGGCATTATTCCGGCAAGCAGTCGTGAGTATCGCCCCTTTGCCGCAGATCCGAGAATGATCTGGCCAGACGGTGTCAGCCTGGGTGCCGATGGCTTCCTCTACAGCGCCGCCGCACAGCTGCCGTTGTCTGCGCCACTGAACGATGGCAAGGCCGAAAACCCCCCCCCTTACTACATCTTCCGCTTCAAACCTTTGAGCGCCGGTGTAGCAGGAAACTGAAACCAAGGAGTCCATCATGAATATTCAGGGATTGGATCACTACACGCTGCGCAGCAGTAAGCTGCAGCAGACCCGTGATTTCTACTGCCGGGTTGTCGGCTTGAGCGAGGGCTACCGCCCGGCGTTCGCCTTTCCGGGCCATTGGTTGTATGCCGCAGACAAACCTGTGCTGCATCTGGTGGCCGCCGAGCAAAACCCGGCACTCGAGGCCTACCTAGGACAAAGGCGCAGCACCAATGGCTCCGGCGTCGTGGATCATCTGGCCTTTCGCGGCGCAGACCTAAGTGCCATGCAGCACAAACTGCTTGAACTTGAGCTGCATTTTCGCGAGCGGCAGGTCCCTGAAATTCTTGAACATCAACTGTTTCTGGAAGACCCCAACGGCATTACCGTCGAGATGATTTTTCCCTTCTCACCGGACAATAAGGTCCTGGGAGAAGCCATGCCCAAGCTGAGATTTCGCTGATCCTAACGGCCATACCATTGACAGGAGAAACCCCATGCCAAACCCGATACCAAACCAAGCAGTCACTTCAGCATCACAGGCAACGCCGCTGCGGCTGGGAGTCACCAATCTCAGCTTTCACCG
This sequence comes from Shewanella sp. YQ_9, assembly GCF_043103185.1. NCBI lineage: Bacteria > Pseudomonadati > Pseudomonadota > Gammaproteobacteria > Alteromonadales > Shewanellaceae > Shewanella > Shewanella sp. YQ_9. Next base: position 9,994 of record NZ_JBICJO010000064.1, on the reverse strand, counting down.
GGCCACTGCCGCCATTGTTGTCCATGTGCTGGATATCATGGGTAAATCGGTGCAATTGAGTTTTTCCGATCATCAGGCCAACTTCGACGCACTTGGCCGGGGCGAGCTTGATCTGCTCTGCTCCGCCTGGTTACCCCACAGCCACGGTATCTATCTGGATAAGGTCAGGCAAAATCTAGAGGTGCGGGAACTGGGGCTGCATTATGAACCCTATGCCCTCTGGGGCGTGCCAGAATATGTGCCGCAAGAGCAAGTGGATTCGGTGACAGATCTACTGCGCCCAGACGTGTTGGAGAAAATGCGCCGCCACATTCAAGGCATTGGCCCGGGTGCCGGCATCAGCCGTTTCTCAAAACAGATGATGCAGGATTATGGTCTGCAACAGGCCGGCTATGAGTTCCATACCGGTACTGAGCAGCAATGTTTCGACGCCTTTGAGGATGCACTGCAACACAAGGCCTGGGCCGTGGTGCCCCTGTGGCAACCCCAGTTTTTGCATCATAAATACAAGATACGGGAACTCAAGGATCCCAAAGGCCTGCTGGGTGGCAAAGATCGCGCCGTACTCTTGCTGGCAGAAAATGCCGCCGGTCACTTTACTCAGGCTCAGCTGCGGGTGCTGGATAATATTCGGATGCTCAATAGGGACATTGCCGAGCTGGACTATGCCATCAACCGAGAGGGCCTTAGCGCAGAAGAAGCTGCCGGACGTTGGCTGAGTGCTCATCCGGTTATCCTGTCCCAATGGCTGTCTCCCCTTTGGCGTCGTCAAACCTGTGAGGAATCTAACCATGATGCATGACACACCTGAGCAGCGGCTCAACGCCCTGGGAATGAGTCTGCCCCGGGTCGCTTCGGCGCTCGGCAACTACGAGCCTGTAGTGATCAGCGGCCATCAACTACTGACCTCAGGCCAGTTTCCCTTTGAAGATGGCAAGATAAAGTATCAGGGTCGGCTAGGGGTAAATCTGGAATTGTCGGATGGCTATGCCGCCTGTCAGTTAGCGGCGCTCAACGCCATAGCCCAATTGCAACAGGCGTTGGGAAACCTCTCACGGATAAAACAGATTATCCGCCTCGAGGGAGTGCTCAATGTGGCCGAAGGCTTTTTCGACCACCCCAGAGCCTTGGATGGCGCCTCGGATCTGCTGCTGGCGGTATTCGGTGAAGCCGGACGCCACACCCGGATGATCTGGAGTAACCCAGTAATGCCACTGAACAGCTTGTGTTTGGTCTATCTGGTGGCGGATCTGCACCCTCTGGAGGATTGAAGTCACTTAAAGGCCAGCTTGCTTTTAATCCCCGGCTTGCCGGGGCGGATCATCGCGGTCGTCTGCACCGGAAGCTCATCAGGCTCAGGACTCAAGTTCAGCCAGCCAGCCCTTAAGCAGCGCAGCCAGTTTCTGCCTGTCTTTGACCGAGATCCCTTTAAGCAACTGCTGCTGAGCCGCCATATGGGCCGGCAGTGCGGCCTCTACCTTGGCCTTACCTTCGGCAGTAAGCTGTACATTCACCGCCCGACGGTCTTCGGTACAGTGACTGCGGCAGATGAGCCCTTTCTGCTCCAGCTTATCCAAACGGCTGGTCATGGCGCCTGAGGTCAGCATCATGCTCTGGTGCAATTGCCCCGGAGTCAGAGTGTAAGGCTCACCGCTGCGACGCAAGGTTGCCAGCACATCAAACTCCCCCTGACGCAGACCGAACTCACCATGGCAGCGAAGGATTTCGGTTTCTATATGCTTATGTATTCTGGCCAGGCGACCAAAGACTTCCATCGGTTGCAGATCATCAGTAACACCGGCGGCCAGCCACTGACTGACTATGGTATCTACGCCATCCTTGATATCTTTGGCTTGTGGCTTGTGGGCTTGTGGCTTGTGGGTTTGTGTTTTTAGCTCTTCCTGCGACATAATTATCTCGATAACAAGATTCTTAACAAGGAATCATATTCCAGCGTGCGACAAATCCCAAGCCCTGAAATGAAAAACGCCGCAGAAATCGATTTCTGTGGCGTTTTTTAACTGCATTAATCAGCGAAGAAGCGAACAGCTCCGCTTAAGATTTCTTCACATAGCAGCTCAGGATAACGATGCGGGTACCATTGACCCGGCCTTCGATATGCTCAGGGTTGTTGGTCAGAGCTATGTTACGCACGGCGGTGCCGCGCTTGGCCACAAAGCTGGTGCCCTTCACGTTGAGATCTTTAATAATCACTACGGTATCACCGGCGGCCAACTGAGTGCCATTGCTGTCCAGTGTCGGCGCCGAATCATCGCTGTCGGCCGCCAGAGACTCGGCATCGCCCCAGGCTTTAAGATCGTCTTCCAGATAAAGCATATCCAGCAGATCCTGAGCCCAACCTTCGCCACTTAGGCGCTTGAGCATGCGGTAAGCCATTACCTGTACGGCAGGAACCTGACTCCACATACTGTCGTTCAGGCAACGCCAGTGGTTAACATCCATGGTGTCCGGAGCGGCAATCTGACCTTCACAGGTAGCGCAGATCATGATGTCACCGTCGGTGCGATCACCCGAGTGAGGCAGATCGTAGACAGACAGAGCGCCTTCGGCTCCACAGAGTTCACATTTCCCGCCACAGCGGCTTTGCAGTTCAGTTTCTGAAGTCATTACTAATATTCTTCGGTCAGGCAAAACGCACATTATGCCGCAAAATCAGAGCTTGATCAGGTTTGCAGCTCACAAAAGCACAAAATAACTGGGGTTTTATCAGAACTGGTACGCCAGACTGAGGCGAATATCCCGTCCCTGAGCCGCAATACCATCGGCCAGATGCGGACTGTAATACTGGTTGGTCAGGTTACGCAGCGCCAGCCTCAGCTCAAGCCCCTGCAACATATCTTCCGGCTGGAAGGCAAGATACAAGTCTTGCAGAAAATAGGCCTGGCTGGGTCTATCGCTGACAAACAGGCCCTCATCCGGCACCTTCTGCTGCGCATCATACCAGCTGCCACGCCAGGAGAGCGACAGCTCGGGAGTCAGGTAATACCCCAGGTGCAGACGCATATTGAGCGGAGGAATGTCTCCCAGGTTTTCATCCCTGCCACTGCTGTCACGCAGGCTGCCGCTGTGCTTGCCGCGGGTATAGGAAGCCGTATAGTCGGCAAACCAATCGTGCCAACGGTATTGAGCCTCGAAGTCGCCACCGTAGATATGGTAGCCGTCGAGATTCACATAGCCGCTCTCAAGTGGTTGACTCTTGTCGACCCAGAGCCCTTTGCGCTGAGCGATATCCTGTTTTCCCTGATTCCAATACAGAGTCAGTTGGGTCGAGAGCCTGTCATCGCCGGCGAAGACCCCATCAAAGGCGCTGCTCAGCCCAAGCTTATAGGCGTGCAGCCGCTCGACATCTACCCCGCGACTGGTCGCCTGAGCACTACTGGCCTTGGCATATTGCACCGCATAAATCTCATCCACCACAGGTGCCTGCAGGCTGTAGGCATAGTCCAGGGTCAGGAAACTGACATCACCGAGACGGTATTCCAACCCAAGCCTTGGCGACCAACCGCTGTGGCGGGTAGAGGAAAAGTCATGGCCGACACTGGGGTCGTTGTAATCCGGCGCCAGATTGCCATGGCCTATGCTGTAAATACTGTCGAACCGCAGCGATGGTTTTAGGATGAGGTTGTCCGTCAGGGCAATGCTGTCGCTGATATAAAAGGCGTAGGTATCCTGGCGACCTCCAGGCTGATAGTAAGGCGTGTACAGGCCGAAGTTTTTCTCCGCCTTGTTCTGATAACTCTTGTTGAATACCAGTGAGCGGCGATCGAGCGAGCGGTACTGCAGCCCCACAGTCAGCAAGTGGTCACCCAACTGGCTGGTGTTGTTGATATCGATAAAGTCCCTGTCGTATTCGAGCCAGGACTCGTGGCCAAAGTTACCCACAGAAACAAACATCTTATCGAAGGCTATCTGGGGCCTTACCCAGTGCCTGTCGTTACTGCTGCTGGACAGCGCCAATTGCAGATCCCACAGCGGACTGGCCGGTGTATAGCGGTAGTTGAGTGAAACTGTGCTGTCTTTGTAACTGTTGAGGGCGGTATTGGCGTATTCTGCCGCCTCAAAAGAGCCGTACTTTTTGATATTGAACTCAGATACAGTGGGCATTTCGCCGCGGCGGTTGGCCCAGGGTTTACGGCCTTCATCATCGTAGGAGGTATAGCTCAAAGACAACTTGTGCGCCCCCAGCTCATAATCCAGCTTGGCCAGGAGGTTGTTTTGCCGATAGCCTGAGAAACGAAACACCTGGCCGTTGCCCAGCTCAAGATCACCGGCATCTTTATAGCTGTAGTTAACAAGTGCCGACAGCCCTGAGTTCAAGCGGCCATAAAGCGTACCTGTGTAAGTCTCCAAGCCGTTGTTATCGGCATAGCTGGCCTTGACTCTGGCGCCCAAGGTTTTGCCGTAATCCAGAAAATCATCGGCACTCTTGGTCACCACATACATGGAGCCACCGAAACCACCATTGCCGGAGCGGGGATCGTGGGCGCCCTTGATCACCTCAATTCGCTTGACCATATCCGGGTCGATAAAGAAAGAGCCGTAGCGATACTGTTCAAACCCGACCGGGGCGTTGTCGACATAGACATTGAGATCTTCTGTCTCACCAAAGCCCCAGACATTAATTTTCTCACCGCCGCTACGGGGGCCGCCATCAAGAGTGATGCCGGGCACAGTGTCCAACACTTCGGCAAAGTTTCCCGCCTGTTGCTCCTCTATGTCCTCCAATGTCACCAAGGCTTCGCCCGGACGGGTCAGCGTCAGTTCCCAACGAAAAGGCTGGCCACGCACCTCTATGATCTCTATCGCTTCCACCTTAGGCTCACCCAGCACACTGGTACCACTCTTGGGCGGCTGAGAAGTGGCGGCCAGCAAGGGCCAGGGCGCCAAGGCACACAGCAGTAATGGCAGCTTGCCGCTCGGCGCCATTCGCCGGGATTGTTCGCTTGTCATCTATCATCTCCCCTTAAAAAGAAGGCGGCATTATAAGAATCAAGCTGACAAATGAGAATTATTCTCACCGATATTTACACAGGATCCAATTTGGTTATCTTTGTTTTAAAAATGTAAAACCACTTGACTCACAACAGGCTTTCACCTGAGATATCGCCGTGAAGAAAATGGAGAACAAAAATGAGCTTCAGCGAACAAGGTTTTGCCTTTCTGACCCGGCTGGAAAACAACAACGACAGGGCCTGGTTCAAGCAACATCAGGATGAGTATGAAACCCTGCTCAGGGGGCCGGCACTGGCATTTATTGAACAGATGCAGCAGCCTATTCAGGCCTTGTCTCCCAGATTGACGGCGGTCGCCAAGAAGGTCGGAGGCAGTTTGATGCGGCCACAGCGGGACACTCGCTTTGGTCACGACAAGTCGCCCTACAAGCTCAATGTCGGGATCCAGTTTCGCCATTTTCAGGGTAAAGATGTCCACGCTCCCGGGTTGTATCTGCATCTGGCCAACGATGGATGCTTTATCGCTGCCGGGATCTGGCGCCCCGAATCCAAGGTGCTCGGCGCCATCAGGCAATGTATCGACGACAACCCACGCGCCTACAGCAAGGCGTTGGAGGAATTACAGCGCCATGGGTTTACGATGGACGGTGACAGCCTGGTGCGGCCACCCAAGGGGTTCGATAAAAGCCACCCATTGATAAACGAGTTGAAACGCAAAGACTTTGTGGCGCTTAAGATGCTGACAAAAGAGCAGGTTTGCGGCAATAATTTTGTCGACTTCTGTGCCAGTGAGTTCCAACACACCCAGGCGTTGATGCGCTATCTGTGCTTTGCCCTGGACTTGGATTATTGATGTCTGTTCCTGGATTATTGATTGCCGTACCCGGGCTTAAACCGCCCAGGGACAATCTGGCTCAACGTCCAAGCTGAGCGCGCATCACACTCAGCGCCTGCTGCAACTCCTGATGCAAACCGGCCTTGCCGAGCACCCGAATCCCCTGCAGTTGCAGCAGTAACCAGGCCGCGAGCGCCTCGGTATTGTCGCTGTTAAGCTCGCCGCGCTCTCTGGCGTGGGTCAGCGCCTTGGCAAACGCCTCCTTGATGGAGTCAAACAAGTGCCGACTCTCTTGCTGTACGACAGCATCCTCCAGGCTCATCTCCAGCAGCGCATTTTGCAGGAAACAGCCGTATTTTTGCTCTCGCTGCAGGGCCACAAACTGTTCAAGATAATCAATTACCTGTTGCAACCCTGCGCCTTCGGCGCGCAGGCTGTCGAGCGCTGGCAAAGAGTTTTGCTGCAGATACAGACGCAGCGCCTCCCGGTACAGGTTCAGCTTGTCGCCATAAGTGTTATAGAGACTGAATCTGTTGATCCCCAGATGCTCGACCAGATCCGCTACTGAGGTGGCGGCATAACCCTTTTGCCAAAAGAGCTCCATTGCCAATTTCAGCTTATCTTCCCGGTCAAAATTGCAACTTCTTGCCATACTGCTCCCAAGCGTTCCCAGCGAATGACGTGCTGTATATTTAGCCAAATTAATTCTTGACTGATCGTTCTGATATCCCCTAAAGTCTAACCTAAACGATCGTTCCGAAAAAGATTTGAATACATTTTCCTGACAGCCAAGCCAGGGGCAAAACGGCCCAAGACAGATGGAGAAAGATAGATGAAGCTGTATGAACTCGGACCTACCCCAAGTGCCCGCAGAGTCAGTATTTTCATGGCGGAGAAAGGCATAGATATCGAGCGGGTAAACGTCGATCTTCGCGGCGGAGAAAATCTCTCGGCCGAATTCAAGGCCAAGAGTCTCAATGGCCGCATTCCGCTGCTGGAGCTGGATGATGGCAGTTATCTGTGCGAGTCTGTGGCCATCTGTCGTTATCTCGACGAGCTGTTCCCTACCGAGCTTAAGCTCTTTGGTAGCACGCCGCTGGAGCGAGCAAAGGTGGAGATGTGGCAGCGCATCGTTGAACTGCAGGGGTTGTTACCTGCCTTTCAGGCATTTCGCAATATCAGCGGCATCTACAGCGACCGGGAAACCTGCATTCAAGCCTGGGGCGAAGAATCCCGCAAGCGCCTGGAATCTTTCCTGCCTTTGCTGGAGCAGCGCCTGAGTGAATCCCCTTATCTGGCCGGTGAAAACTACTCCATTGCCGATATCACCGCCTATATCTTATTGGGATTCATCAAAAATCTGCAGATTTCACTGCAGCCTTTCCCTGTGCTGCAGAGCTGGTATGAGCAAACCGGACTACGCCCGGCAATGAACCAGCCAAAACAAGGATAAAAGAAAGGTTAAAATCAAGGAGACACACATGATTGAACTCTATACCGCCGCCACCCCCAACGGCTTTAAAATCAGTATTGCGCTGGAAGAGATGGGCTTACCCTACCGGGTACACCATCTGGATCTCAGTGCCAATGAACAGAAACAACCCGAGTTTTTAGCCATCAATCCCAACGGCCGGATCCCGGCCATCATAGACAGGGATAACGATGATTTCGTGGTGTTTGAATCCGGTGCCATCCTGCTTTACTTGGCTGAAAAAACAGGGAAATTCTTACCTGTTGATGCCAATAATCGCTCCAAGGTCATCCAATGGCTGATGTTCCAGATGGGCGGCGTAGGCCCCATGATGGGACAAGCCAATGTGTTCTACCGCTATTTTCCGGAAAAGATCCCGGCCGCGATAGAGCGTTATCAAAAAGAGGGCCGGCGCCTGTTTGAGGTGATGGATAATCAGTTGGCCAAACATGCCTATCTGGCCGGTGATGAGTACAGCATAGCCGATATGGCCACCTGGCCCTGGGTGCGGATTTACGACTGGAGCGGCATAGATATTCAAGGTCTGCCTCATCTGCAACGTTGGCTGGATACGCTGGCTCTGCGCCCGGCCTGTCAAAAAGGTATAGTCACCCCAGAGTCCAGGGACCAATTAAGCGATGAAGACAGGGCCAAACAGATAGCGCAAATGGTTACCCGCTAAGTCTGAGTCGTGTGGTAAGCATTAGTAAACAGTAGCAACCATTAGCAACCATTAGCAACCATTAGCAAACATTAGCAAACAAGGTGCCGGGGACAGGCCACGGCACTTCTGTTAATATTGGCGCCATTGCTATCCACACTTGATGCAGAGAAACCTTTGACCGCGCCAAGCTCCTCACTGACTCAGGCCCAAAAACGTGCCGCCAGTTATGCCAACACCATCAACACACTGTTTATTGAAATCCTCGACAGTCGCCAGAGTGCCGATCGGGTGCTGGCGAACTATTTCCGCAGCAACAAGAAACACGGCTCCAAAGACAGAAGAGTCATTCGGGAAACCCTGTTTGCCTTGTTTCGTTGGTGGGGTTGGTTGCGACAACTTGAAGCTACCGATGAGCAAAGCCTGTGGTTCCAGCGCCTGGCATTGGCGGCGGCGATAGAAGCCCACCCTTGGACGGATATTATCTGTGCCTGGCAACAACAAGCCGGCAAGTCATTCGCCCTGCCTGAGCAGGCTCTGGCCCCCAAAGCCGCCGCCGCATTGGTATCCAAGGTCTCTGGCCGACATGTCTTGGCAAGAGACCTGGCGCCGGACTGGTTCTGGCAGGCCTTGGCGCCGCTGCCAGAGGCCCGGGAAGAGCTGCTGATAGACGCGCTTTGCAGCCGCCCGCCCATCTGGGCCAGGGTGCAAAATATGCCGCTGTCCAAGGCCCTTGCCGAACTCAGAAGCGCCGGAGTCGATGCCAGCGCCGCCCCCGTCTTCAAGGACGCCATCAGCCTTGGCAGCAAGAGTATCAATCTCAATGAAATCAAACTCTATAAAGAAGGGTTTATTGAGGTGCAGGATCTGGCCTCCCAGGTCATAGGCCAGGTTTGCGCCCCAAGGGCCAATGAAAACTGGTGGGACGCCTGCTCCGGCGCCGGTGGCAAGAGCCTGCAACTCAGCTCGCTGATGCAACAAGATGGCGCCGCCAAAGGCGTTTGGGGCACTATTACCGCCTCGGATATCCGCCCGGCTGCGCTCAATGAACTGGAAAAACGCGCCAAACGCGCCGGTTTCAACATCAAGGTTGCGCCTTGGCGCAGTGATGCCCTGCCGGTTGCCAGAGAAGCCTTCGACGGCGTGCTGGTCGATGCCCCCTGCAGCTGCACCGGCACCTGGCGCCGAAATCCGGACATGCGCTGGCTGGATGACAGCCAGGCCATCAGCGATAAACCCGCGCTGCAGCTCGACATACTCAGCCGCGCCTGCGATGCGGTCAAGCCAGGTGGCACTTTGGTTTACGCCACCTGCTCACTGGCGGACAGCGAAAACCGCCAAGTAGTCGATGCCTTCCTGGCCAAGCGGCCCGAGTTTACTCTGGAAACGCTCAACCACCCATTCAGCGGTGAACAGACACAGTATTTGACGATTTGGCCCTTTGAAGCCAATGCCGATGGGATGTTTGTTGTTCGTTTTCGTAAACAAGGCTAGCAAGAGTCAGGTTAATGCCTGAAGGAAACCGGGGACAGACATGCAATAATTTTTACCTTGAGACGCTAAATTTCTCACTTTAGCTTGACCGGCGCTTTAGGTAAAAAGGAGCGGTGCAACCTATATGCACTGTGTTATTGGAAATGGATCATGTCAAACCACTATGATTTCGACGACGATGATGCTCCATGGGGAGATCATGTCAGGGGTAAGCAAAAGAACAAACGGGTAAAACAGCGCCGCCGGGACAGCAAGAGACGTTATCCGGACGAATATATGGAGCCTGAGTTCCTCAGAGATAAATGGAAATAATCTTGGCTTAATCTCAAGAAAACCAATCAAAAACAAAGGGGCTGAAGGTGCGAATAAGGAAAGTGCGAATAAGCCCCATTTGTGCTCTGCGTCGACTCACAGACCTGGATCCAAGGCGTATGTACTAGCTCAGACTTGAGTATATCTTGGCCTCGGCATGGCACCCTTCCTTTTTAAGCCTGCGGCAGGCAATGAGAAACATCCATCACCGGAGGCCCAACCAATGTTATTTGGCTACTTTGAGCTGA